>CAYMGA010000185.1:0-2470 GCA_964389865.1 uncultured Nitratifractor sp. | reverse complement strand
TTATGTTCTATACTCGGCATTAATTTTAACATACTCATAACTTAAATCACATCCATAAGCTGTATAAGAGCCATTACCCAAGCCTAAATCACATTTTATCTTAAAGCTATCTTTTCTCATAATTTTATAAGCTCTATCTTCTCTATCTTTATCTAATTCTGGATACTCTTTGCTATAAATTATTAAATCATCATAATATATCTCTAAAAGCTCTTCATCACACTCAATACCACTTGCTCCAATTGTAGAAGCAATTCTACCCCAATTTGGGTCAGCTCCAAAAAGTGCTGTCTTAACAAGTAAAGAGTTACTTAAATTAATAGCTGCTTTTTGTGCCTCTTCATCATTCTTAGCTCCAACTACTTCGAAAGCTACAACTTTATTTGAACCCTCTCCATCTTTTAAAATCATCATTGCAAGTTCAAATAGCATTCGATTTAATGCAACCTTAAATGCCTCTTTATCATAAACCCCACTTAAACCATTAGCCATTAAAAGAGTAGTATCATTTGTAGAAGTATCACCATCAACACTAATTTTATTAAAAGAGTTTCTAACAGCCTCTTTTAGTAACTCTTCAATATCCTCTTTTGGCACTTTTGCATCAGTTGCAATGAAACAGAGCATTGTAGCCATTGCAGGATTTATCATACCTGCACCCTTGGCAACTGCTGCTATTGTAAACTCTGCACCACTCTCTAGCTTAACTCTAAAAGATAACTCTTTTTTAAATTTATCTGTTGTCATTATAGAAGTTGCCAAAGCATTAGAATCTTTAGAGTTAAAATTAAATCTTTTAACTCCATCAATTATCTTATCTTTTGGTAATCTATAACCAATAACACCTGTTGAACTCATAATAGGATTTTTAACTTTAATTGGCAAATTTTTTAAAATCTCTTCTATATCTTCAACACCCTTCTCTCCAGTCATTGCATTTGCATTTTTAGCATTAATTAAAATAAAATCACTCTCAAAAATTTTACCATATCGTTTAGAGTGTTTTATAGGAGCTGCCGCAAAGTTATTTGTAGTATATGTTGCAGTTACCAAACAGGGAACTTCACTTCTAATAAATGCTAAATCCCCCTGCTCTCTATTTAGTCTAAGCCCACAATTTACCCCACCACAAAAAAACCCTTTAACATTTTCTAAACCATTTTTTAATGATAAAATCTCAAACATTATTTACCTTTTTTTAATTATATTATACCTAATTTTTAGATAATAACCTGAACTCGAAGGAGTATAGGGGTATAGGAGAAGAGGTGTATAGAGAGTAATATCATATTATCGTTTTTATTATCTCTACTCCTTCACACCTCTACACCTATACTCCTTGATATTATATTAGATTTTAATTTTATGTTACTACTTACTTAAAAAAATCAAAAAAGTAAAAGTATGAATAAAATAGAAGTCTATTTAAACCCTACCAATTAGGGCTTAAATAAGGAAATTTAGGGTTTAGGAGAAATTCTCTAGTGGTTTAATATAAATTCTCACAACAATTGTGAGAATTTATCAAAGTAGCTTATCTTCTAATGTTGTCTCTAGCATCTACCCATACTCGTTCCATATAAGCTTCTGTCTTATAACAAGTAGATGGAACCATTTTAACTTTTGTTTTATAACAAGTCATAGGCTCACAAGATGCAGTTTCTATACATTTTGTAGCTACTTTGTAGTACTTCTTTTTGTAACACTTTACTGCAACTTTATGATACTTTTTAACATATGCATAACCACCTTTTTTACAAGGTTTAATTATACAACAACCTTCACCTGATGCATTAGCACTACTACTTAAAAGAATTAACATACCTAAACCACTAGCCAAAGAAGCTATTACTCTTTTCATTCTATCTCCTTGATGTAACCAAAAATATTTGGTTGAATTAAAATTGCATAAGAGTCCCTATCTCTTACAAAGTAATTATAAGATATATTTTTTAAAAATAAGATTAAATAATACCATTATATGGATATATATTGATATTTTGTGGTTAAAAATACTGTTTTTTATATTTAAAGTATCATTTTTTATCCATATTATTAAATATGGCAACATAAATTAATTAAATAGAAAATTATATATTTAATAAAATAGTAAAATGTATAATTAATATAAAATGTAGAGATTGTTAAATTGTAGTATTAAATTAAAAAAGAAGAAAAAAGCAACTTAAGCTTGTGCTTGAGCTGCTTTTTTTCTCATAGTTCTTAAAGTTGAAGCTGCAACTTTAATTTTTTTAGTAGTTCCATCTTCTAAAGTAACTCTAACAGTTCTTAAATTTGGAAGTTGACGCTTTTTTGTTTTATTGTGTGCGTGTGATACATTATATCCAACTAATGGACCTTTACCAGTTACTTGACATCTTCTAGCCATTGCTCTATCCTCATTAAAATTTATTTTATGCAATTTGATATTACAAAAAAGTTTCGCAATTCTACAAAAAAACTACTTAAT
>CAYMGA010000184.1:0-2509 GCA_964389865.1 uncultured Nitratifractor sp. | reverse complement strand
CCATCATCAGTTATATTATAAACTCTTATACTATATTTACTACTAATTGCCAATTTATCTTCATTAGGCGATATAGATATACTGCCGTATCCATAATATACTCCATCTTTAATATCTATACTATCTACCTCTTTTAAATTAGCACTATCCCTATTATAAATTTTAATTTTACCATTAGCCAAGGCATATAAATATTTATATTTATCAGATATAACATAATCGTTTATATCAGAAGTTGTAGTATTTGATTCCTTCTTAATACTCTTCTTATTATCTATATTAAATTTATATATATTTCTATCAACAAGAGCAAATAATCTATCTTCATTTGGTGTTAAATAAAGATTTGAAACTTTTATATAACTCCAATCATCTTTTCTAGGTATCTTATAATTACTATTGCTTTTATCTTCCATATCATATACATAAATACTATTCCAGTCTGCTACACATGCATATTTTCTATCTTTTGTTATTACAAATTCATTTCCTAAATTTCCTACAAAATCCTCCAATGGAACCCATTTATGCAAATCATTTATCTCTAATGCTATTGTTTTATTTTTTTCAGACAAATCTAATTGCCAATAACCAACTTGAGTGCCATCTAAAGATATACCTACTACTGTTAATAAACCATCAACAATTTTAGCATTTTCTATACCTGTTTGCATCCAATTTCCTTGACCTTTTACTATAATGTTACCAATTTTAATTGGTTTATAATAATTCTTTATATCATAAATATTAGAACCAATTAAATAATTTTTATCTATCCCATATATTTTATCTGGATATAACTCACCCAAAAATTTAACTTTTAAATTTTTATCTTTTTGCAATGTAGATATAGCTCTTAACTCTCCCTTAGTATAAATATAAGCAATATTTTTTAGCTTATCTTCAATTATATCATCTATTCTACCCTCAGTAAGAATTACATTTTTAATATATGCTTTATCCAAATTATCTATATTTAACTCATACAATGATGAACAATATCTATTGTAATAACTAGCAGTGTCATATATTTTTATATTTTTACCATTTATATCATAAAATACTTTACTATAAAAATTATTATACAAATTTATATCTTTTATCTTATTCAAATCACTTATATCTATCAATGCACTTTTAATTAGATAATTATTTAAAGAGTATTTATATGCAATATATTTTCTATTTTTATCAATAATAATATTATCAATCTGATTGCAATTATCTATTTTTCTACTATATACTACACTCTTTTTACTAATATCATAAATATAAATTGTATCACTGCTTGTATATAAAAGTAGTGAACTATTTGGAATAGCCAACAAATTACTTATAATACTATCTGCTAAATGTATTGTTTTGTTCACCTTTAGAGTATCAACATCTAAAAAAAGTGCATCCGAACTTTTACCCTTCTCATCTACACTATTAACTAAAATCTGCTTATTATCATACCAATCTATATTTTTTATAAATTTATTGCCACTATTAGAAGCTATTTCAACTATATTGTTTAAATCAGATATATCTATTACTTTCAATTCATCACCAAAATTAAGCACCAATTTTGTATTATCTTTATTTATAATCATATCATATACATTCATAGGCACAAAATCAGAATATTTCGAAATAATTTTCATCTTTTTAGGGTTTGATACATCAATAACCTTTATAAGACTTCCATCTTCAAAACTTCCTGCCACAAAAATCTTACTTCTATCTTTAGAAATAATCATCTTTTGCATACTCTTAATTTCACTATACAAAATACCTACAATATTATGGAAAATATCGGGTTTAACAGTAATTTTAATAGAATCAGACTTCTTCCATCCACTATCATACTCTACTGTAAATATAGCTCTATACTCTCCTGGAGGAATTGTCCCTTCAACTAAGCAACTACTATTACTATCACTTTCACACTTAATCTTATCTGTATCAGGTGAACTCCAAGAGATTTTTTTTACTCTATCTACATATCTATCATCAGTTACACCCTCTAACTTAAATGGTAATTTCTCATATACAGTAATATCTTTTCCAGCATCAATATTAGGTTTTCCTTCAAAAAATAGATTTATTGTTGCTTCGTTGCTTATGCCAAACTTATTTTGTGCCTTTGCTTTAAATTTAAAATGAAGATCTTTAAGCGAATTTATATATATTTTAGTTTTAATTAAACCATTACTTCCAATATAGAAATTATTCGCATCTTTTCCTTCCAATTTATAAGATATGATAGGGCTATCTCCATCATCAGCTTCAATATGCCCAATAGCTACACCATTAGTTGTGTATATATCAAAAGTAACAGTAATATTTGCATCTTTTAAAGTTGGTGCAACTCCTGTATCAATTATATTAATTGTTATTTTTTTAGGCTTACTCTCTCCTAATTTATTATATGTAGAAGCTTCAAAAGTATAAATTTTACTTTTTTCATAATCTAATACTCCCTCTTTTTCTAAAAATAAGAATCCATTTTTATCTAATTTTAAAA
>CAYMGA010000183.1:0-2548 GCA_964389865.1 uncultured Nitratifractor sp. | reverse complement strand
TTATTAAAGCAGTTAGAGCAATTACTGGTCTTGGTCTTAAAGAGGCTAAAGCTGCTGTTGAAGATACTCCAACAACAATTAAAGAAGCTGTATCTAAAGAAGAAGCTGAAGAGGTTAAAAAACAACTTGAAGAAGCTGGTGCATCTGTTGAGCTTAAATAAGCTCAGCATTGCATTATGTAATAATTTGATTTATAAATAAGTTATTATATTATAATAGTTTATTTGTGTATCACTAGCGCTAAAGCTATTAATCTAAGAACAATATTTTTATTTAATTTTAGGTTATTATTACTGGGGAGTATAGCTTTTTATTACAAAGAGATATTAAAATTGGCTAAAAATAGCTAATATTTTACAATTAATTATTTATCTATTTTTAGCCAATTTGTGGCTACTATACTCCCAATTTTTAAAGCACAAACACTTATATAAGGTAGAAAAATGCTAAACTCCCTACATTCTGGAAACAGACTTAGAATTGATTATTCAAAAACCCCAAGAGAGATAGAGATTCCAAATCTTTTACAACTACAACAAAGTAGTTATGACCAATTTTTAATGGCATATGCTAAAGATAGGTCTCAAAGTATTATAGAAAAAACTTTTAAGGCAGCTTTTCCTATTCATGATAAGCAAAATCGTATTACTTTAGAGTATCATGGAAGTGAAGTAATACCATCTAAATATACAGTAAGAGAGTGTATGGACAGAGGTATAACATACTCTGTATCTCTAAAACTTAAAATTGGTATTATTATCTGGAATAGAGATGAAAAAACAGGTGAAAAAATAGGTGTAAAAGATCAAAAAACTCAAAATATTTTTGTAAGAGATATACCTTTAATGACAGATAGAACTTCATTTGTTGTAAATGGAGTTGAGAGAGTAATTGTTAATCAGTTACATAGAAGTCCTGGTGTTATATTTAAAGTTGATGAGTCTAATACCACAGCAAATAAATTGATATACTCTGCACAAATTATTCCAAATAGAGGTAGTTGGCTCTATTTTGAGTATGATGCAAAAGATATTCTTTATGTAAGAATCAATAAAAGAAGAAAAATACCAGCTACAATTTTCTTAAGAGCTATTGGTTATACAAAAGAGGATATTATCGAACTATTCTATCCAACTCAAGAGATTCTTATTAAAAATAATAGATTTTTAGTTAAATTTGACCCTACGAGGTTAAAAGGTCGTGCTGAATATGATATTAAAGATGCAGATGGAAATGTAATAATTCCAACTGGTAAAAGATTAACAAAAAAGAAATTAGAGCAATTACAAAATAGTGGCTTAGAGTATTTAGAGTATCCATTAGAGACTCTAATGGAGAGATATTTATCTAAAGCTATTTATGATAATGAGACAGGTGAAGTTATTTTTGATGCAGTCTCTCAACTTGATGAAAATAGATTAAAGAGATTAGTTGAACTTGGAATTGAAAAATTTGAAATTGCAGACGATTTAGCACCAGATAGTGATGCATCTATTATTAAAGCATTTACTGCTGAACAAGAGAGTTTAAGGCTTCTTCGTCAAAGTGAAGATATTGATGATGAAAATACTTTAGCAGTTATTCGTGTTCATAAAGTTATGAGACCAGGTGAGCCTGTAACTCCTGAAGCCGCACAAGAGTTTTTAAATCAACTATTTTTCGACCCAGAAAGGTATGACTTAACAGAAGTTGGTCGTATGAAGATGAATCATAAGTTAGATTTAGATGTTCCGGAGTATTTAACAGTTTTAACTAATCAAGATATTATTAGTACAATTAAATATCTTATTAAAGTTAAAAAAGGTGTAGGGCATATTGATGATAGAGACCACCTTGGTAATAGAAGAATTAGAGCAATTGGTGAACTTTTAGGAAATGAGTTACACAATGGCTTAATTAAGATGCAAAAAGCTATTAAAGATAAAATGACTACTATTAGTGGTTCAGTAGAAGAGCTTATGCCTCATGATTTAATTAACTCTAAAATGATTACAAATACAGTCTTAGAGTTTTTCTCTTCTGGTCAATTATCACAATTTATGGATCAAACAAATCCACTCTCTGAAATTACACATAAAAGAAGATTATCAGCTCTTGGTGAAGGTGGTTTAGTAAAAGAGAGAGCTGGTTTTGAAGTGCGTGATGTTCACCCAACTCACTATGGAAGAATTTGTCCAATTGAGACACCAGAGGGGCAAAATATTGGTCTAATTAATACTATGTCATCTTATGCAAAAGTTAATGAACATGGATTTATAGAAGCCCCATATAAAGTTGTAAAAGATAGACAAGTTACAGATGAAATTGTATATATTACAGCAACTCAAGAAGAGGATAAAGTTATTGCACCAGCATCTACAAAAGTAGATGAGAATGGCTATATTATAGATGACTTGATAGAAGCTAGACTTAATGGTAATATTGGTCTTCAAGAGTCATCTAAAGTTGATTTAATTGACCTTGCTCCAATAATGGTTACAGGTGCTGCGGCTTCTCTTATTCCATTCTTAGAGCATGATGATGCAAACCGTGCATTGATGGGTTCAAA
>CAYMGA010000182.1:0-2567 GCA_964389865.1 uncultured Nitratifractor sp. | reverse complement strand
TAGTAATATAAAATTAAAATTAATGAAGTATAGGCGTAGAGGTGTGAAGGAGTAGAGACAGTAAACCGATAATATGATGTTACTTTCTCTACATCTCTTCTCCTATACTCCTTTGAAATTTATTGGTGTTTAATTTTTACTAGCTACTTATCTAAAAGATTTTTACCATTTTCTAAAACTTTAGTTAAAGATTTTTTTATATCTTTATCACAATTTTCATCATTTATAATATCTAACATTTTATTTAAGCTTTGATGTTTAATTTTAAGCTCTTCTAAATATATTTGATTATTTAACTCTTTCTCTTTTGTAGCTTCTTCTAATTTATTTTTTGATAATTGATTTAAATATCTTAAAATTAGCCAAATTATTATAACGATTGCTATAAGGATAATAACTATTTTTAAGGTTTCATTCTGCTTTTCTAAAACTTGAGCTTTTGTGCTATTTTCTATTTGAGATATGGTAATCGAGCGGTTATTATCAGAAATTTTCTTTTGTAGTTCTATATTAGCTAACTCTTTTTTATTAGTTAAATCTAACTCTTTTAATTTTTGTTCATTTTGATTTTTTAAAATTATTAAATCTTTTTTATTTTGTTCTTTTAATTTTTCTAACTCTAGTTTATTTTGGTTATTATTTTGTAAAACTCTTTTTTGAGACTCTTCTTTTATACTATTTGGTTTAATGGGATTATATTCTTTTTGATTTACTTGTGTTATATGTTTTTTTATATTTAAATTACTATTATTTATATTTAACTCTTTTGTTTTTTCTATACTATCTTGATTACAAGCTGTTATAATAAAAATTACAAATATTAAAATTACTCTTTTCATTTTTTTCCTAAATTTATTTTTTAAAGCGTATTATACTATTAAAACATAATTTTTTTTTGATATAATCAGCATTAAAACTAAAATAAGTGGAGCTTTTAATGAAGATAAGCGGAGCACAAATGGTTTGTGAAGCTATAAATGCAGAAGAAGTTGATTTTGTATTTGGTTACCCTGGTGGTGCTATAATGAATGTATATGATGAGATATATAAGCAAGATGGCTTTAAGCATATATTAACAAGGCATGAACAAGCAGCAGTTCATGCAGCAGATGCATATGCTAGAGTTAGTGGTAAAGTTGGTGTTGCAATGGTTACAAGTGGACCTGGGTTTACAAATGCTGTAACTGGTCTTGCAACTGCATATACAGACTCTACACCTCTTGTAGTAATTAGTGGGCAAGTGCCATTAAGTTTAATTGGTACAGATGGTTTTCAAGAGGTAGATGCAGTAGGAATTAGCCGATCTTGTACAAAACATAACTATTTAGTAAATGATATAAATGAGTTACCTCGTATATTAAAAGAGGCATTTTATATTGCTAGAAGTGGTCGCCCAGGACCAGTGCTTGTAGATATTCCTAAAGATATTACTAGTGAAATAGCAGAGTTTAATTATCCAAAAAGTGTAGATATTCCAACATATAAACCTAGTTATAAAGGGAATAATCGTCAAGTAAAAAAGGCAGCAAATGCTATATTAGCATCTAAAAAGCCTATTTTATATATTGGTGGTGGTGCAGTTTTAAGTAATGCATATAAAGAGATAAGAGAGTTTGCTAAATTAACTGGAATACCGGCAGTAGAGACACTTATGGCTAGAGGTGTAATGGGAGATAACAATCCACTTCTTATCGGAATGCTTGGAATGCATGGAAATTATGCATCTAATATGGCAATGAGTGAGAGTGATTTAATTATCTCTTTAGGGGCTAGATTTGATGATAGAGTAACAGGAAAGTTGAGTGAGTTTGCAAAATATGCAGATATTATACATATAGATATAGACCCTGCAAATATTGGTAAAATTGTTGATGTTGATTATCCAATAGTTGGTGATGTTAGAATTGTTGTAGAGAAGTTAATTGATACCTTAAAAGATAGTATTAATAAAGATAGATATCAAGTTTGGTATTCACTATTAAAGAGATATAATGAAGTTCATCCATTAAGTTTTAAAGATAGTAATGAAGTTATTAAGCCTCAATGGGTTATTAAAAGATTAGGAGAGCTTTTAGGAGAGAAAGCTACGATTACATCAGATGTTGGGCAACATCAAATGTGGGCAGCTCAATTTTATCCATTTGATAGACCAAGACAGTGGATAAACTCTGGAGGACTTGGAACTATGGGCTTTGGATTACCAGCAGCAATTGGTGCTAAAGTTGCTAACCCTGAAAAGATAGTAATTAATGTAACTGGAGATGGCTCTATTTTAATGAATGTTCAAGAGTTAGTAACGGCATCAGAGTATAAGATACCAGTAATTAATGTTATATTAAATAATCACTTTTTAGGTATGGTTAGACAGTGGCAAACATTCTTCTACGAAAAGAGATATAGTGAAACAGATTTAAGTTATCAACCAAATTGGAAGATGTTAGCTGAGGCGTGTGGTGGTGTTGGGTATGATGTTACAACAAAAGAGGAGTTTGATAAAGCTCTAAAAGATGCAATAGAGAAAAATAAAGTTGCATTTATAAATGTTGCAGTTGATAGATTTGAGAATG
>CAYMGA010000181.1:0-2607 GCA_964389865.1 uncultured Nitratifractor sp. | reverse complement strand
GTGGTAATTATATGGTTGCTAATGAGGATGTTATTAAGGTGTTTAGACCTAAGGGGTAGTTTTTTGGTTTATGGTTTCTGGTTTCTGGTTGGGTGCAATGTATTGTGCCAATATGTATTTGATAAATGGAGTAAGAATGAATATAGAATTTATAGAAGAGAAATTAAATGAGATTTATAAAGAGTTAGAAAAAGATGTAATGAAAATTTTAAACGATCAATCGCTAGATAAAAAACAGACTAATTTAAGAGTAAAGCCATACAGCTCAGCAAAACAGATTTTGCAAAATGCTTTAGATAGTATAAAAATGGCTGATAAAATTGCTAAAAAGAGTTTGGAGGAGTAGATTTATTTTTGTATATATCAAATTATTGGACTATTTGAGTAAACAAGTAGCTAACTTATAAAAGATATAATAGTAAATTATGACAATTTGAAATATATTATTAATCTATTATTAGTAGTATGATAAAATCGATTAATAGATAATTTATCATATTAAAGGGTTTAGATGAAAAAAAAGATTTTACTTTCTTTGGTTAGTTGTGCGGTTTTAAGTAGTAGCACTTATGCGTTTGGGTTAAATTCGAATATTGTAAGCAGTAAGAAAATGCTTATAAATGATATGTTTGCTCAAAATGAAGCAATTATTGAGTTAAAGAGTGGTGTATCTCAAAAAATGGCTATTAAAGTTATGAACAAATTATTTAGTGGTATCAAAACTCATGGTTACAAGTTAACAAATACAATACATATAAAAGTGCCTAGTATGGGTTTTGATATGATTAAAAAAATATTAATAAATTCTCCTTTAAAGAGTAGTATAAAAAGTATAGAGAAAAATTATGCTCAAAAGCCAGTAAGTAGTAATGATAGCTACTATAATAAACTTTGGGCGATAGAAAATAATGGTCAAAAAGTTAATGGTAAGAGTGGTACAAAAGATGCCGATATGGATGTTAGCGAAGCTTGGAGTATTCAAAAAGGTAATCCAGATGTAGTAGTTGCTGTATTAGATACAGGAGTTGATTATACCCACGAAGATTTAGCGGATAATATGTGGCGAGGGAATGTTCATCATGGGTATGATTTTGCAGGGGATAATGACGGTAATAACGATAATGATCCAATGCCAGATAAACCTTATGATGATAAAGGACATTATCATGGAACTCATGTAGCTGGTATTATTGGTGCAGTTGGTGATAACTCTCAAGGTGTTAGTGGTGTTGCTCAAGATGTTCAGATAATGGCAGTAAAAGTGTTTAGACCAAATGGCTATGGGTACTCTAGTGATATTTTAGAAGCTTTAGATTATGTATCTGATCAGATAGATAAAGGTGTAAATATTGTAGCAATAAATGCAAGTTATGGTGGTGGTGGTAAAAAAGGAGATAGTGCGGATAAAGCTATTGCAAAACTTGGTGAAAAAGGTGTTGTTTTTTGTGCTGCAGCAGGAAATGATAGCAAAAATATAGATAATGACCCTGTTTACCCTGCATCTTATAGTGCTAAAAATATAATTGCAATTGCAGCAAGTGACCAAGATGATAAATTAGCAAGTTTTTCTAATTATGGTAAAAAAACTGTAGATGTTGCAGCTCCTGGAACTAATATTTTAAGCACATATCCAGATAATAAGTATGCATACTTGCAAGGTACTTCTATGGCAACACCAGAGGTTACAGGAAGTGTGGCACTTTTAGCATCTGAAGATACTACAAGTAGTGTTAGCGAAAGAATAGACTTTCTGAAATCAACAGTTGATAAAAAGAGTTCTCTAAATAGCAAAGTAGAGAGTGGTGGTAGGGTTAATATAAATAGTGCACTTAAAAAGTTAGATAATAGTAATGGTGGAGATGAAAATACAAATAACCCACCAAAAGCAAATGCTGATAGTGCAACAACAGAGTATCAAACAAAAGTAACAATTGATGTTCTTAAAAATGATACCGATGCAGATGGAGATAACTTAACTATTAAAAGCACTACAAACCCAAGTCATGGAAGTGTAGCTATTAGAAATGGAAAAATAGATTATACTCCAGATAATGGATTTAGTGGTAATGATAGTTTTAAATATACAATAAGTGATGGAAAAGGTGGAAGCTCAACTGCTAAAGTGACTGTAAATGTTAAAGAGAAAAAGAAAAGTGGTGGTTTTTTTGGTGGACTTTTCGGTGGAGGAAATGACAATAATGGTAATAGCTGGTTTTGGTAAAATATTATAAGATGTTAAACTTAGGTTAATATACTCAGTAATATTTTCTGAGTATATCTTTATTTTAGGTTACTAATTACAATAACTATACTTCTATCATAGCTTTTTACACAAAATTAATAAAGAATATTTTATCATTTTATGGTAATAAATTGGATATGAGACTTTAGTCTCATCTAAAAGTCTATCTACATTTACAATATAATTATCTATATTAGGGTTTAATTTTTCATAACTTTAGGTAAGCCTAAAGGCTTACATCCAATAACATTTCAATAAATGGCTATATTTAAATTGAAGATGTGTAGAAAGCTATGACTTCTATAATATATAATTAAGTCTTTTTATCTATTTTATATTGATAGTTAATGTAGAATTTAGTTACT
>CAYMGA010000180.1:0-2647 GCA_964389865.1 uncultured Nitratifractor sp. | reverse complement strand
TTATTGGTTTGTTTTGGGAATTTAAATGCTAAGAAAAACAGTAACCATTCAAGCAACTTTTGCATCATCTAAAATTCGTTTGATTACAAAAAACAATATTCTAATAAATACTAATTAGAACTTATTAGAATATTGTTTTTTATTGGTACAACGACTGACTTGAAAGACAAGTGGGTAATACGGCTTAAAAGTTTTGTATTTTGATATTAATTTATGCGAAACTTTAAAGCTTAAATTTTCCGTCTATACACTTGTTTTTTCCAAGGTTTTGCTAGTCTTTGCACTACTTTTAAGTTTAAAACAAGCTAGTTTGCTGCGGTTTTCTTTCTTCTTTAATATGCTTCTCAATCCAATTAATAAATTCATTTTTAAATTTAATTCCTTTGATTCTTCCATGATACTTATCAATAATAAATAAATTCTCATATTTATTAGTTGGTATATAAATTTTATCATCTTTTTGTATTACTAATTTTTGAATTAAATATTTATTTAAATCTTGTGTTTTTTGAAAAAAATCTTCAGCTTCATTTTTTAAATATTGAATAACTTCTGAAGCTGTATATCCATTATTTTCTCTGTAAATAAACTCTATTTCATTTTTTGTAATTTTATTTAAAAATGAATTTTTAGTAGATAAATAAACTTTAACTTTTTTATTATTATTTAATCCACGAAGTATATTTAAATAACTTCCTTTACTTCTACTATCCCATACAGTAAAAGTAAATTCACTGTCTATTGTCATAGCTTTATCTTTTTCTTGTTGTCGTTCTCTTTCCTGTCTAATATTATTTGGAACTTCAATATATTTGATTTTAAAATTTTCGCTTGCTTTATATCTTGGAAATGTAGAAATTGAATAAATAGTTACATTGTAATAATTTAATGATAAACAATAATTTTGTACTAAAGTGTCAATTCCTTTTGCATCACCAACTAATATTCCAAAATTTTGTTCTATAATTTTATGAATACTATTCTTAACTTCTTGTGGTAGTTTTTTAATAGATATAGAACCACTTATAAAAACTTTGTTTTTCATCTTTTTACATCCTTTACAGGAATAAAGAAGAAATTAACTTTTTTATTAAAATCATATAGTTTATACATGGTTTCACATAAGGAAGCACTTGTACCCATTACATCATCAATAAGTATAAAGTTATCATTAGTACTTGATTGGCTTAAATCTACAGAATATTTATTAAATTTTTGTGCTGATAAATTTGTTATACTTTTGCTTGATACAGAACTATTTTTAGAAATATTTGCTTTTAATGGAATCGTATTTATTTTAGATAATTTACCTGATAAATCATCAGGTATTTTGGATTGTGATGGAATATATGTTATATTTAAATCGGTATAATTTTCTTTTAAATAATTAATATAGCCATTAAAATAAGAAATTATTTCATCAATATACAACTCTCTTATGTTATTTTCTATAGGTGGATTATTCAAATACTTCATTTTATATATAGCTTTACCAAATCTTGTATATGCTTGATGTTCACGACCATTATATTCAAATGTTAATATATGAGTAAAAGGTACTTCGTTAAATCCTTCTAATATTTCAAATTCTTTATAAAAGTCTAGTATTATACCTTGAGCAATTAAGGTGTCTTTAAAATATATTTGACAATGTAAGTGATTATTTTGAAGTGTACTATCTTGTATATAATCAATTATTTCATTATTAATATTTACTGGAACTTTTTTTGCTTTAATTACAATTCTAAAATCATCAACAATCATAATATACTCCTCATAATTTATTATCATTTTAACATAATATATTTCACTAACAATTTTTATTAGTTTTTTTAAAATGGCTAAGCATTGTTTCTGTTTTTACTTTTTCACCTTTTTTAAATTTCATTATTTTATTAAATGTTTTTTTATAATTTTCATCGGTATGTCCTAGGTTACAACAATTATAGTAGTTAAGTATAAAATCTCTAATTTCATAAGCTTCACTTCTATTTATATATAATCTATCGAGTTTAACAGCTGGACTATCTCCTTCTGTTCTTGCCATTGATAAATTAGTATTTTCTCTAAGCCATTTAGTTATTTTTACTTCATTTGTCATGTTTTAATTCCTTATTTATTATTGTTTTATTAGTAGCCATATCTCAATCCTTGTAAATTATTATTCATTTGTTGCAGTTGAAAATTTTGATTTTGTTGTTGTATATTTCTATTTATAGAATCCCATGCTTGTTGATTACTTCTTTCTTGATACAAATGATTTTGAACTTGTGAACTTGATGCTGGAGTTATAATCACTCCCGTTTCTTGTCCATTATTTATACAATGTAACCTATCTCTATCTGAATTATAATATCTAAATTGACTACAGTTATCGGGAAAATAATAATATTTACCATTGTGATTTGCTGTATTATATCCTCTCGATGAACAACCACTGATTCCTAAACACAGTGCAATTATTATAGCACTACTTAACACTTTTTTCATTAATCGGATATCTTAGACTAACTATTGATTAGAGGACATTATATAGCACTAAGCCTTAAATAGAAAAATATCAAGACACTATAGAAGTCCCTCTATTTATAAAAATATTACAATTTGACATATTTTATAACATTTTCTGTGAACTATGCTAAAATTA
>CAYMGA010000179.1:0-2689 GCA_964389865.1 uncultured Nitratifractor sp. | reverse complement strand
CTTTGTCCTTAACCTGCTTCCAGAAATAATTACAAGTAAAGTGCCTTCTGCATAACTACAAAAAACATCTACATTTAAATATAAGTCTAGATGCTTTAGTTGCAAGTTTTTAACTATTTTAACAAGAGATAAAATTTAAAAATTAGTTTATACTTTATTGTAATAACTAGTGTCATATTAGTTATAAGTTAAAAATGCAGTTTGACAATTTACCATATCCTACAAAGCTAAAGAGAGTAATCTTTATTTCTTGTATGTTTAGAATTGAGCATAGCTTAAATGACTAAAATTTAAAAATTATGCTCTTTATAAAGAAGAGATTCTTATTTTAGATGGTCTAAAGTTTATGCCTCTTTAATTAAATGCCTGTTTGAAAAGTGTTAACCTTAGTTTAATGGACTGTTCAATTAAGCCAAAAGCTTTTTTTATTATAACTATAATTTTTTTCAAGTATAAAGTATTACAATTATTCTTGAATTGTAATACTTTATTTGTGAGTGAGTTCGAGTTTCTGAACAAAAGCTTTGGACTTTTTGCCTTTATCTTTAAGCGACTAAATAAAGCTAAATTCATTAGTCTTGTCCATTATTTTATTAGTGTTTAATTTCTATTAATTACTTATGGGTTCATTAAATTATAAAATTTTGATTTAAGTGATTTTTTTCCAATCCATGTAATATCTTCATTTACTGTTTTGTTATGAGAAAATACAAAATCACTTCCAGATGCAGACTGATGGCAAGAGATACAGCCAATTGGCATTCCTTTTGCTACTTTTCCTGCTAAAAACATTCCTTTTTTATTCTTCATAATTTTACCATTTGGGGCATACTTTACCCAAAACCAATCTTTATCTGCTGGGTCGTAACCTTTTCGTTTTACCATAACAGTAACTGCTTTTAGATACTTTTTAGGGTTTGCTTGAACCTTTTTTACGCTAACATCTTTGCCTCTATAATTGGTTTTAGAAATAACCAATCTTCCATCTATTATACCCTCTGCTACCTCTCTTACTTTGCCGTGTGGTGGTCCACCAACATATAAATGTCCATGCACTCTATCAAATCCGGCTTTGTGCAGTTTTGGCCATAGTTTTTTGGCAAATGCTACATCGCTTTTAGAGCCAAATGGTGGCTTCATCATCTTTTTGCCCATTGCAGCTTTATGCATCTTTTTAGCCGGCATCTTATCGCCATCTCCTGGAATACATCCCATTTCTGCGAATGCAACCGTTGTTGTTAAAGCAATTGCTGTTGCTAACATAGATAACTTTTTCATATCTTACTCCTTAATTTTATGTTATACTGCTATTGTAGAATAATTTATAATTATTGTCTGTAACATTCATCACATAAGGATTATTATGAAGAGATTTCCATTTTTTAATACAATTTCAAAAGAGTCTCAAGAGCTTTTGCAAAAGCACTCTATGGAAGCCAAGATGCCTGAGAATATGGAGTTGTTTAGCCAAGATGAAAAGTGCAAAAGCATACTCTTTTTAACCAATGGTCTTGTTAGGGTATATAGAAGACATATTTCGGGCAAAGAGATTACACTATACTACCTTCGCCCATTTGAGCAGTGTAATGTAAATTTAAATAGTGCATTATCTAACACCCCAGCAATTGGCACAGCAGTTACTGTTGAAGAGATAGAGGGGCTTATGATACCAAGCGAAATTGTTAAAGAGATTTATGCAAAAGAGGAAGTATATCAACAATATATATTTGATATGTTTTCGCTAAGACTAGAGAATTTAGCTATTTTAATAGAAGATTTACGATTTGAAAAAATAGATAATAGGCTTATAAAATGGATTAAAGAGCAAAAAGATGATAAAATATATACAACTCACGAAGAGTTAGCATCACATCTTGGAACTTCACGTGAGGTTATTAGCCGTCTTCTTAAAAAGTTTGAGCAAGATGGAATTGTTAAACTTCAAAGAGGAATTATTCAAAAGATATAAGTTATGCATAGTAAGTAGCTAATAAAAATTAAACACTAATAAAATAATGAAAGACAATAACAATGAAATTATCTTTATTTAATTGCTAAAGCCCAAAGCTTTTTTTGGAATCTTGAACTAACTCACAATATATAGAGTAATATAATTCAAGCATTCACAAGTTTTGTATACCTAATTTTAGGCTTTTAACTCTTTCTTGTAGCGGGAATTATGTGAAGTCGAGAAATAATACGGACACGCGAATTCATTCGCGTCTATTTTAGCTTATTATTAGAGGTTAAACTTTTTTTGCCTCGAATAAATTCGAGGGTCCAGAGTAATTTTTAATTGTTATAACATCAAATATGAAATAACTTAACTTTTCTATGTTTTATATATCTTGACATTGTATATTGAAATTTTTCAGTGAACATCACAATGACACTGTATATATTAAAAGTCCGTTAAAATTACCTTGTTAGTGTTTAATTTTTAACAGTAACTTAGTGCTATTAAAAAATTTTACAAGATTTTCAAAAATTGTGTTCTAGATAATGAATATAATCTTATTTTTAATTAATTTATATGATAGTGTATTTACGGCATATCTATAAAATCTACTAGTGTATAATTATTAATAGCACAATTAATGTTCTAAAATTTCAGGGTATTAGTTTGTGTAGCAACAATTATACAAGCCAAAATAAGCAATTTAAATAAAAAATTAATATCTGTGCAAGG
>CAYMGA010000178.1:0-2690 GCA_964389865.1 uncultured Nitratifractor sp. | reverse complement strand
TAAATATAGTGTCGTAAGTTGGAGTTTTAGCTTCTTTAAATGCATTTGCTTTACTATTTGGCTTATAACCTATTCCATCAGTTATAATTAAAAGAGTTTTTTTTGACATTTATCTCCCTTTTTGAAAGTTTTTAGAACTATATTAAATAATTTTTAGTAAAATAACATCTATTAACTTAAGGAATAGAATCCTAAATATATATTAGCCCTAAAAATGGCTAAAATACACAAATTTGAAAGTTGGACTAAAATGTTATACTATATATATGAATTATTCAATATAAATATCTTACAATACATCTCTGTTAGAGCAGGTTTCGCTTTTTTTATAGCGTTTGTACTTACTTTATACTTTATGCCAATCTATATTAGATGGGCAAAGGCAAAAAATGCAAACCAACCAATTAATAAATGGGTAAAGTCACACGAAACAAAAGAGAAAACCCCAACAATGGGTGGCGCAGTATTTATCTTTTCAACAATTATAGCCTCCTTATTAACAGTAAAAATAACAAATCTTTATATAATAGGTGGATTATTAACACTCATAGGTTTTGCTCTTGTTGGCATGAAAGATGATTTAGGTAAAATTTTAAATAGTGATAACCTGCAAGGCTTAAGTGCCAAAGCTAAAATGGCTCTTTTAATAATTATATCTTTAATTGTCTCTCTACTCTTAATTTTTACTACAAATTTTCCAACAACACTCTATGTTCCATTTATAAAAACACCTATATTAGACTTAGGATATTTTGCAATTATTTTTTGGATATTAGTATTAATAGCTTCAAGTAATGCTGTAAACTTAACAGATGGTTTAGATGGCTTAGCAACTGTTCCTACAGTTATATCACTATCAACACTTGGTATAATTGTATATTTAGTAGGTCATGCAATCTTTTCAAACTACCTTTTACTACCAAATATTAAAGGTGTAGGTGAAGTTACAATTATAGCTGCTGCACTATCTGGTGGATTACTTGGATTTTTATGGTTTAATACCTATCCTGCAGAAATTTTTATGGGAGATACTGGTTCTTTATCTATAGGTGCATTTTTAGGATATATGGCAATCTTAGGTAAAAGTGAAATACTATTAATACTAATAGGTCTCATATTTGTAATAGAGACTCTATCTGTTTTACTACAAGTTGGTAGCTATAAACTTAGAAATGGTAAACGAATATTCTTAATGGCACCAATACATCACCACTTTGAGATGAAAGGCTGGAAAGAGACAAAAATTATAGTTCGTTTTTGGATGATCGCCTTTTTAGCAAATATAGTAGCATTAATTACACTAAAAATTAGATAATTATGATAAAAAATCAAAATATAGCCCTTTTTGGCTACGGAAAAACAACAAAAGCAATAGCAAACTATTTAGGTAATAACTGTATATTTTTTGATGATAATATAAAAGAGATAAAAGTAGATGAATTTGGTAACAAAATTAAACCAAGTCATACATTTAATCCAAATGAATTTACTTTAGAAGTAGCAACACCATCTATGCACCCTAATAGCTATTTAGTCAAAAGTGCTAAACATTTAATTAGCGAATATGATCTATTTTTAGGAAATTACTTAAATAAAGAGAAAAAACCTCTAAATATCTGGATAAGTGGAACAAATGGTAAAACAACAACAACCCAAATGCTTACACATCTATTAAAACAAAAAAAGGCACAAAGTGGTGGAAATATAGGCACTCCTCTAGCACAATTAAACCCAAAAGCACCAATTTGGATACTAGAGACAAGCTCTTTTACCTTGCACCACACAAACAAAGTAAAACCAGATATATACCTACTTTTACCAATCACACCAGACCACTTAGATTGGCATGGCTCTAAAGAAGAGTATATAAAAGATAAATTAAAACCATTAAGCTTAATGCAAGAGGGAGAATTAGCATTAATCCCCAAAGGCTTACCAATACCAAAAACTTCAGCTTGGGTCATTGAGTACGAAACAAATAAAGAGTTAGCTAATAGGTTTGATATAGATATATCAAAAATTAAATTTAAAGGTGCTTTTTTATTAGATAGCTTATTTGCACTAATAACAACAAAAGTTTTATATGATGAAGTTAATTATAGCCTTATTAATAGATTTCAAGTAGATGCCCATAGACAAGAGGAGTTAAAAGATAGTAAAAATAGACTCTGGATAAATGACTCTAAAGCAACAAATATAGATGCAACAATACAAGCCCTAAAACTCTATAAAGATAAAAAAATACACTTAATATTAGGTGGAGATGATAAAGGAGTTGATTTAACAGAACTTTTTGATTACTTATCTAAACTAAATATAACTATATATGCTATAGGTTCTAATAGTCAAAAATTAATAAATCTATCAACAAAATATAAAATAGACTCTTCAAGCTACCCTACTCTAGATGAAGCAATAGAGAGTATAGATAAATATCACAATAATAACTCTGTAGCTATTTTAGCCCCAGCAGCCTCTAGTTTAGATCAATTTACATCATACGCTCAAAGAGGAGAGATATTCAAAACAAAAGTAAAATCTTTATAATTTTTTTATCTTAAGAATATATTAAGCTTTATTAGGTATAATTTCATCCACTTAAGCATTGGCACTGTAGCTCAGTCGGTAGAGCAAAGGACTGAAAATCCTTGTGTCGACGGTTCGATTCCGTCCAGGGCCACCACTTCTAA
>CAYMGA010000177.1:0-2697 GCA_964389865.1 uncultured Nitratifractor sp. | reverse complement strand
TGCTTGCACTCTCTTTGAGAAAAATTTAATTTAGCTAAAGATTAAGCTCATAAAGCTGTGGCTATGATATTCTGTCGAACTCAGGTTATGACTTCAAATTTAGCTTAATAATGCTAAAATTGCATTATGAGAAATAAATTAAAAGAGATAAAAGAGAATTTAGATAATAATCCAAAGTTTCAAGAGAGTTTAACTAAAATGAAACCTAAAAAGAGTATTTGGGGCTTTTTAGGTGTTATTTTATTCTTTTTTGTTCCAGAGATTATAAATGTTTTATATTATAAAGAGATAAATGCGTGGGTATATAATTATGCTTTAAATGCACCCAACCAAACAATGGCTGATAGTTTAATTTGGTTAAGTAAACATAGTTTTGATGGCGAAATAAGTTATATAAATATAGGGCTTGGTATTGCTTTTTTAATTTGGTTATTTAAAGATTAATAGTATAATTAGCAAAAAAAGGTATAGTATGCAAAAGATCGCTATCTATGCAGAAAAAAGTAGTTACTATCTATTAATCTTATTTACACTACTTTTACCTCTATCTAGGGCTTCTAATACTATTTTTAGTATCTATTTTACTCTATACTTCTTTATATATATTGCATTCCACTTTAAAGATTGTAAAATTTTTAGAGATAGATTTTTTATTATTACTACAATTTTTATACTATATACTCTTGCTTCTATTGGGTGGAATGGAATAAATGGCTATCAATTGGGTGATGCTACACACTATTTACAGTGGATTGCTATTTTTGGAGTTGCTATTTTTGTAACAAATCATAGAGATAGTGTAAATAGTATCATTAGTGCATTTTTAATTGGTATGTTAATTAGTGAAATTTTATCATATGGAATGTATTTTGGCTTATGGGAGATTAATGGCAAAGGAGCAAGTGAACCTACACCATTTATGATGCATATTGATTATAGCGTCTATATAGCAGTAGCTGCACTTATTTTATTAAATAGAGTATTTAGCGATAGATACAATTTAAAAGTTCGTATAATAATGGCAATATTTTTTATAACAATGAGTGGAAATCTATTTATTAACGGGGGAAGAACAGGGCAAGTAGCTTTTATTATAGCTATTTTTGTTGCCTTCTTTTTACACTTTAAATTTACTATTAAAAACCTTTTATATGCATTTGCAATTGTTTCACTTATATTAACAATAGCCTTTTATAGTAGTAATAAATTTCAAACAAAACTTAAATCTGCTAGTAGTGATATTCAACTATTATCTAAAAATGATTATGAGAGTAGTTGGGGTAGAAGAGTTGGAATGTTTAAAATTGCTCCAGATTTAATAAAAGAAGCTCCTATTTTTGGCTCTGGCATAAATTCGCAAAAAGAGGTAGTAAGTAAATTTATAAATGAAAATAATCCATCATACTTTATAAAACCAACTAAAGAGTTTTTAAAGAAAAACCATTTACATAACCAATTTTTACAAACTATTGTAGAGCTTGGTATTGTTGGTTTAATTTTACTTTTTACTATATTTTATACTATTTTTAAATTTAAGATTTTAAATAAAGAGTTTAAAGAGTTAAAATATATCTTTCTTACTATTTTTATTATAGGTTGTATGCCAGAACCTCTATTTCTTAAGCAATTTACAAATATGCTGTTTATACTATTTATAGGTATTTTGTTTGGATTACACTTAAATAATAAAGAGAAAAAATGCATAAATTAACAGGTATTATACTTACTAAAAATAATGAAAATACAATAGAGATGGCTATAAAATCTTTACTATTTGCAGATGAGCTAATAGTTATAGATAGTGGTTCTACAGATAAAACTTTAGATATAGTAAAATCATTTAATGTTAAATTGATAGAACAAGAGTGGTTAGGGTATGCTAAACAAAAACAGCTAGGAGTTGATTTGGCACAAAATAGTTGGGTATTTGTTTTAGACTCTGATGAAGAGATAACACAAAAGTTGCAAGATGAGATAAAACAAACTCTTAAAAATCCAACTAAAGATGGCTATTTTGTATCGAGAAAAAATATCTATTTTGGTAAATTATTAAATTATGGACTATACCCAGATAGACATATACGGCTATTTAATAAAACTAAAGGCAAGTTTATAGATAGAAGTGTTCATGAGAGTGTAAAAGTAGATGGAAAAATTGGATATTTAAAAAATATTATGATTCATTATGCATATGATACAATAGATGAGTGTATAGATAAATTTAATGAATACTCTACTCTTGGAGCAAAAAATAGTCTATTTAAAAGAATAGTATCTCCATATTGGATATTTTTTAGATTTTATATATTAAAACTTGGCTTTTTAGATGGATGGCATGGATTTATTACAGCAAAAATGTATAAAGATTATACATTTTGGAAATATGTAAAAGCTGACTCTAAATTTAAAACTAAATTTCCTATAAAATAGGACTCTTTTTAACCAAAATTATATTAAAATATAAAAATTAATGTCCCTATCGCTTAACTGGATAAAGCAGGACCCTCCTAAGGTCTAGCTCGAGGTTCGAGTCCTCGTGGGGATACCAATTTATTAAAAAAATTAAACTTTTTTTGTTTTTTTATAAAATTTGGTTTTCGTTTAAAGTTAGTTTAAAGTTAATTGACTATAATTGCACTCCAAGAAACAAATGCGGGAGTAGCTCAGGGGTAGAGCATAACCTTGCCAAGGTTAGGG
>CAYMGA010000176.1:0-2698 GCA_964389865.1 uncultured Nitratifractor sp. | reverse complement strand
TTAAATAGTAAAAAAGGAGCTAATGCATTAGATATTATTTGGGTTATATAACTTAAATTATTTGATGAAATTTTAATTTTTCTCCAAGAGTCAGATTGAACATATACAATATCCCCAGCATGTAGCATTATATCACTATTTTTTATACTATCAAAATTAGTTAAATCAACTTTTCTTAAACTCATTTTACCTTTTGCGTTTTTACTCATTATAATAATGTTATCTCTAACTGCATTATCTTTCAAATCTCCAGCTTGTGCAATAGCCTCTAAAATGTTGATTTGTTCATGGTCTAACTCTATTGGACCTGGTTTGTTAACCTCTCCTAAGATATAGACTTTTTTATTCATAGCTTCTACTGAAAAATATGGATTTCTCATATATTTTTTATATAGTTTCTCTATTTTTCTAGCAGCTTTACCTTGAGTTAATCCTGCAACTTTTACTCTATGAATTAATGGCATAGATATATACCCTTTTGAATCAACTAAGAACCCCTTTTCATTCATATTAGTTGGAATAATCTCTGGATTATTATAAGATATAATATATAATCTATCATGAGGTTTAATTCTATATTCATATTTTGAGTAACCTAAGAGGGGTTTAGGTTTTGTAGTTACTGGTTTATTAGTTTTTATTAAGTTGTGATTTTTAAGTGAACATCCTGTTAATAAAAAAGTTATTATAGCCACAATTTGTATCAATATCTTCATATATTCTCCTTTTTTTATTGCAACTCGTTATGAAAGTATATCTTTATTTAATTAAAATTAACTACTTATTATGTTTCATCAAACTCAGGTTAATAGCATATATTTTAAATTTAAATAATTTTAAAATAGCACTATTATATGGTTTTATAATACTTATAATTTATATAAAATAAATTTAATTTATTAAAAAAATACTAAATTATAAATAAATGTCATATTAACATACTTTATTTTTAATTATATTTCATATTGAAATATAATTAGCTTACCACTCTTAACTAGTAATACAATTTTAAAAAGACAAAAAGCTATATGAATATATAGAGAAAAGGCTTAAGAGTTAAGAAATTTTTAAAATATATAAATAGGATGTGAATAAAATGGATAAAATATTAAATAAACTTCAACAAAAATTAAGAGTTGGAGATTCTCAAGAGATATTAGTAGATAGTTTATCAAATATATACTTGGGTATGTTTTACTATTATGGATTTGAAATTATATCTATAAAAAGAGTAAATATGCATATCTCAATTCTTTTAAGAAAAACTAAAGATGTCGAAAAAAATTTAAAACCTAAAAAGTATGGCTTACTCATTACCCTACCAAGAAGAGGTAAAAATGGGAAAAGAATTTTTGTATATAAATTCAGAACCATGCAACCATACTCTGAATATATTCAAGATTTTGTAGTCTCTATGAATGGTCTAAATAAAGATGGAACAATTCATAATGATTTTAGAATTACAAAATGGGGTAGATTTTTGCGTAAATATTGGTTAGATGAGTTACCTATGCTTATAAACTTTTTTAAAGGTGAATTAAAATTAATTGGTGTAAGACCCTTAAGTGATTCTATGCTTAGTAAATATCCAAAAGATTTTGTAAAGTTTAGAAATCAATTTAAACCAGGGCTTATACCACCATATTATATAGATAGACCAAAAACATTTAATGAGCTTATAGAGTCTGAGAAGAGGTATCTTCTAAAATATAAAAAATCATCTTTCGAAATTGATATTAGCTACTTCTTTAAATTTTTGGGTGTAGTTTTCTTAAAAGGTGTTAGAAGTTCTTAAAATATTGTAATTTTATGTAACTGAATTAAAAAAATTGGATAAAATTATATTTACTAAATATTATAAAGGAAAGGTATGAAAATTAACTTTATAGATTTGCAAAAGCAGTATCAAGAGTATAAGAGTGAAATTGATAGACAGATGCAAGAGGTGTTAGATAGTAGTAGCTATATTAATGGTAGCAAAGTAAAAGAGTTAGAAGAGGAGTTAGCTAAGTTTTGTGGGGCTAAACATGCAATTGCGTGTAGTAGTGGAACAGATGCACTGCTTTTAGCACTAATGGCACTTGGTATAAAGGAGGGAGATGAGGTAATAACAACTCCATTTACATTTATAGCAACAGCAGAGATGATTGCATTTATTGGTGCAAAACCTGTTTTTGTTGATATTGATGAGAAGACATATAATATTGATGTAACAAAGATAGAGGAGGCAATTACGCCAAAAACTAAAGCTATTATGCCTGTATCTTTGTTTGGGCAAATATCTAATATGGATGAAATAAATACTATTGCAAAAAAGCATAACTTAAAAGTTATAGAAGATGGAGCTCAAAGTTTTGGAGCAGAGTATAAAGGTAAAAGAAGTGGTAATTTAAGCGATATTGGAACAACCTCTTTCTTCCCTGCTAAACCACTTGGTTGTTATGGCGATGGTGGTGCTGTTTTTACAAATAGTGATGAGTTAGCTTACGATATGAGAGTTTTATTAAATCATGGGCAGACAAAACGCTATGTTCATACAAAAATTGGCTTTAATGGCAGACTTGATACTATTCAAGCAGCAGTCTTACTTGCAAAATTAAAGCACTATGAAGATGAAATTGCAAAAAGACAAGAGATTGCAAAAAAATATAGTGAAAACTTAAAAGGTGTAACAGTTCCATATATTGAACCTAATAAT
>CAYMGA010000175.1:0-2698 GCA_964389865.1 uncultured Nitratifractor sp. | reverse complement strand
CTTTAATTCCATTCCATATGTGGACACCAGATACATATGAGGGTGCTAGTGCTCCAATGGCTGGATATATGTCTATCGTTCCAAAAGTAGCGATGATGGTAGTTGCTATGCGTTTATTTGGTATGTATATAGAGTTAGATATAACTATTATAAAATATACAATTATAGTTTTAGCAATTATTACAACAACTTTAGCAAATATGATGGCACTTGTTCAAAAAGATGTAAAAAGAATGTTAGCTTATAGCTCTATCTCTCATGCTGGTTTTGTATTAGTTGCTTTAGCTCTTGATACAACTAAAGGTTACTCATCTATCTTTATGTATTATGGATTATTTATGTTTACAAACCTTGGTGCATTTACAATGTTATGGGTAAGTCGTCATAAATATAATATTCACCATGATAGATTCCACCACCCATATGAAAAATTTGCAGGTATGATTAAAAGAGCTCCAATATCGGCTGTAATTATGGCAATCTTTATGCTTTCACTTGCAGGTGTTCCACCATTTAGCCTATTTTGGGGTAAATTATATGTTCTTAGTGCAGTAGTAGATTCAGGTTACTATACAGTTGCAATTATCTTAGCATTAAATAGTGCAATTGCAGTTTACTACTACTTAAAGTTAATTATTTATATGTTCTTAAAACCAGAAGATTTAGCACAAGGTAAAGTTACATATGCAAACCGTGCATTCTCTTTAGAGGTGGTAATTGGATTAGCAGCACTTGCTACTGCAGCATCAATCTTCTATGTTGAACCATTAATGCAATATATCACTAGATTATTAAGTGCAAGTGGATTTTAAACTTAAAGGCTTATTGCCTTTAGTTTTTTTAAGTTTAATTTAATACTATTTAAATATTAAATATGGTGCTGCTGCACTAGAGATAACTTTTGTTACGGCTGATAAGTTATCTGCTGATACTTTCATCTTTTTCCATGAGTCTGGTTGGACATATACAATATCATTTGGATGTAATAACATATCACTATTTTGCATACTATTAAAGTTTGTTAAATCTACTTTTCTTAAATTCATTTTACCATTATAAGCTCTACTTGCTATTATTACATTATCTCTTATAGCATTATCTGTAAAATCACCTGCTGTAGATATAGCTTCTAAAAGAGTCATATACTCATGATCTAATTGTATAGGACCTGGTTTTTTTACTTCACCTAATACATAAATTCTTTTATTCATTACTTCAACTGTAAAAGATGGTTCTTTTAAATATTTTTTGTATAACCTCTCTAACTTTTTTCCTGCTTGTGATTGTGTTAATCCAGAAACTTTAACTCTATGAATTAATGGTAAAGATATATATCCTGATGAATCAACCAATATACCATGTTCATTCATATTTGTAGGGATTAATTCTGGATAGTTATATGCTGTAATTTGAAGCCTATCGTGTGGTTTAATTGTATATTCAAAATTCATATAACCAGTTGCAGGTCTTGCCTTTGCCTCTATAGGCGTATCAGTTTGCATTAAAGTATAATTTTTAGTTGTACATCCTGAAAACATCAAAATAGTAATACTAATTAGAATAAAAAACAGTTTCATTACTTCTCCTTATTAAAGTGTTGAATTTAAAATATTATTTCTTTCAAATAATATTTGCCATAAAGATTTATCTAAAAAAACCTTTTTTAAGTTATTTAAGTGCCTTTGATTATGTAAATCACTACCTACAAAGTCTATCCACCCTTTTTCGACTAGAAATAGAGCTCTATCTTTAGCATCTTTGCCATAAAAACCATTGAGTGAATTTATATCTAACTGAAAAAATACCCCTAATTGTTTTAATTTTCCATACTCTTCCTCCAAATTTTTAATATAAGAATATCTCTCTGGATGTGCAAATAAAGGAGTATATCCTTGTGAAAAAACTTTATATATAATATATTCGATATTTATTGGGTTAGCTATATGAGATGTTTCAAATAGTAGATATTTACCCTTTATTATTAATGGATTATCTTGTAAATATCCTATAAAATCTTCATCTAAATAGTACTCTGCAGCAACTTCAATTGTCATATTAATTTTTTGTCTATTTAACTCTTCTTTTAAATATGAAGCTTTTTTAATTATATCTTTTTTATTATTTGGATAAATTCTAGATACTATATGAGGAGTAATAATTAATTTTTCATATCCTAACTCTTTTAACTCTTTGATATAGTTAATACTCTCTTCAAAACTTTTAGCTCCATCATCAATAGCTGGTATTAGATGTGAATGTAGATCAACTTTTAATTTATCAATAATATTTTTATAAATTATACCTTTATCTTTTTTAAACCAAGTAAACATTATTTCCCTCTATATTATCAATAATAAAATTATACCAAAATGAAATATCATTATATTATAATATTTCTTATATTGATTTACTTTTTTTATTATACTTGTATTTATTATAATTTTATTTCATATTAATATTTTTTGTTTGACAATTATAGTAATGTGATAAACTTACGCAATATAAATTAAATATTGTAGGATAAAATATGATAATTCAAAGTTCTTTTTTACAAAATAATTTTTTAAATAGTATAAAAAACATTTTGCTATTAGAAGAGCAAAGCTTGTATAGTAAATCTAATGATAAAATAGATTATATAAAATTTGCAAAAGAGGAGTCTATTCCTTTATATTTACAACCTTGGTGGTTAGATAGT
>CAYMGA010000174.1:0-2709 GCA_964389865.1 uncultured Nitratifractor sp. | reverse complement strand
TAATTCCTGTTGTAATATTAAGTTCAACTTTAACATATTTATATATTGAAAAACCTGCTATTACCTTCGGTAAAAAAGTATAATAAAATAAGCATAATTTGGGTAAAATTATATAAATACAAATCAATAAAGGTTATTAGATGCTAAAAAGTTTATTTATAATAATATTTTTTTTAACAGCATGTGGAGGGGGAGGAGCAACCTCTTCTAATGATATCAGTTCTAAATTAAGTAAAGTTTATACAATAATGCCACTTGGTGATTCAATAACGTATGATGATGCTCATGCATATTATGATTCTAATGGTAATAATTTAGTTCCAGCTGGCAAAAGGACTGCATATCGCTCTTTTTTAGCTTATGATTTAGATGATGCAGGAATAAAATACAACTTTGTAGGAAGCAGAAGAGCTGGTTATGATGTAGAACCGAAATTTGATCCAGATAACGAGGGACATCCAGGATGGACTAGTTTTGATATATCTAAAAAAGTATATGGATACTTAAGCAAAAATCCTGCTGATATAGTATTGCTTCATATTGGAACAAATGATAGAGCTGGAGGAAGAGTAGATGGAACAGAAAAGATAATAAATGAAATAGAGAGATATGCTAAAGATCATAAGAAAAAAATTCATATTTTCGTAGCACTAATTATAAATAGATGGCTTTTTGACAAAACAATAGAAAAATATAATAAAAATTTAGAGGCTATGCTAAAAAAACGAAATGACCCAAATATTACAATTGTAGATATGAGAAATATGATATCAGGAGGGCAACACGACTATTTAGAAAATACTCATCCTAATAAGCAAGGTTATAAAAAAATAGCTGATAAGTGGTTTGTAGAATTAACAGACTATTTAAATTAAAATTATTTAGCATAAAAATTAATATTGAATACTTTATAATTCCCTTTTTTATTTACCATATCAATTCTTAATTCATTAGTAATATATTTTTTAGGTATAAGAAGATTGAAACTATTTATACCTTTATGCAAATATTTAGTGAAAGAGTTACTTTCACTATAGCGTTCTTTTGAATTTGTTTTATAAAATATTTGAAAAAATGCTTTATTACTACTTTCTATAGAAAAACTCATAATTATATTTCTACTATTAACTTTAAGTGATGGTAAAATAAACTTGCAATCATTACCTGTAGCTTTTAGATTATACTTGCTATTTGAAATAATTTTACATTGATGTAATGGAACCTTTTGTAAGTTTTTAATTGTAAATATTTTCTTTAAACTTTCAAGTGATATATTATAATTAAATGGCATTATATAATCTGTAACTATTTTTTTATCTAATAAATTATTGATTTTTTTTCTTAAATTTTTTATATGAATATCGATATTTTTAGAGTTTACTAGATTTTTATTATTTTGTATACTTTTAATAATATCTATTCCTTCACTTAAAACAAAATGGCTACTATCATGCCACTTCAGTTCATTTAATGATACATTTTTATCTAACATATAAAAATCATAAAAAGAACCATTTTCCACGATTTTACGCTTAAACTCTTCAATCTTATATTGATTATACAAAAGATATGTTTTATAAAAAGATGGATAGAAAAAAAGAGTTAATTTTATATGGTGCTTATTACATAATTCCCTAATTTCATTAATTTCATTAATTGCTTTATCTATACGATAGTTATCATCTTTATATCCTAATAATGAACCAGCCATACTTGTCATTTTTTTACGCCACTTAAAACTATTTTTTATATTTTTTAATTCAGAATTTTCAAGTGATTTAAAATGTTCCGTTAAATCTTTTCTAAATATTCTATTACTATATACTAATGGTATTTCACCTTTAAGAAGTTTAATATCTGTTATATCAGGTTTTTTAAATAGGTAAAGATAATAGAAATTTATCCACTCAATATAATTACTAGGATATGGTGTTCTGGAGTAATCTTTTTCAAAGTCTTTTGAATCTTTCCATATATCAAAGTCGTTAATTCCTATCCATAAATTTTTAAATTTTACATTGTGTCTTAATAATGTTTTAAGATTTTTTAAGTGCCCTTTAATTGTTCCAAATTCATAATATGCATTATAAGCTCTTGGTGAAATAAGAGAACCTTTAAGAGATGCGTTTCTTGATGAACCCATCATTATAGTATCATATTTATTTGGATTTCTGATTAAATAACTAACTTTTAGATAGTTTTTATTTATTGGAAGACCATCATATGATGTTGTAAAATCATCATGTAATACTCTCCATCTATCAATTTTATAATTAAATATTGGCAATATCAATAGAAAAGGAATAATACCTATTAAAAGCAATTTAACAAATCTCTTTTTACTCATTAAAAACCTTCATTAATTATTAAAAATTAAAATATAAAAATTCTGAACCACTAGATATACTTAATACCATTAGAGCACTACCAAGCATAATAAGTGTAACTATATACCAACTTATAGGAACTACTTTGTAGTTAGAGAATTTAGTAGAAATTTCATTACTATTTTTAAATAGTAAAATAATTATAAAGCCTAATATAATCATCATAATTGAAAATGATGACACAATACCATATTCTTTTGTATTAAGTAGTTGCTCAAATATATTGAAATATAGTGAAGTTTTATCAGGAAGAATATTATTATAATCAAACATAGCTTTTAGCACTTTTTTAGCATCTTCAAAACTATTTGCCCTAAAAAAT
>CAYMGA010000173.1:0-2716 GCA_964389865.1 uncultured Nitratifractor sp. | reverse complement strand
AATGAAATGGATATTATTGAGTGTGGCTTTAGTAGCAAGAGTGATGGCACAAGATTATTCTTGTGTCGATATAGCAAAAATGGATGAAGCTAAATTTAGGCAAATATTAAGTGCTTTAAAACAAAATGTGGTAGTGAAAGATATAAATCCAAAAGAAATTAGAAAAGAGACAGGTTATGTAAATAGATATTATAATCAAACTAAAGAGTATAAAAAATGTTTTGCATTAAGAGATATTTACACTAAAAGTGTTGAAAATTTAGATAGAGCTGTTGGGTTAGGAATATTAAGTAAAATGGCTTTAAATGCTCAAGAAAATAGAATTTATAAACAAAGACTTTTAGAAAATGAGAAATATTTTTCTGTAATGAGTGGAGCATCTTATGTAAATAATAGAGCATGCAGTTATAAGCTTATATATTTAAATGCAGGTTATAGCAAAAATGGACAAGCTATTGTTTATGAGAAGAGAATTGTTAGAGGGAAAGTAAAAAGTTTTAGAATTGTAAAACCAATAGACAAAATAAAAGCAATGTGTGGAGATGGTAAAGCATTGCAACAATATACAGCTTATTTAAATAAAAAAGGTTTAGATGTAGGTTGGCAAGAAGATAAGATTAAAGATGATTTGCAAGATGGTATTAATATAGAACCTGAAAATAATATAGGTGAAGATATTTATCATCCAATCCTTAAGAAAGTTCCCAAGCTTAAACAACCAAAAGTCTATATAGTTTCTAATAAATTTATGACAATTAGTTCTTTAAAGGCTGTAAAAGTTTCTAATAGTAGGAGCATAGTTATAAAAAAAGGTAAGTATTTAATATATTTTAAAACAAATAAAGAAGAGGTTTTTTTTAAATTTAATAATTCTACATATAGAGCTATTAAAGAGCATTGGTATAAACATACAAAAAGGATTAACAATGATTAAAAAAGTAGTATTTACAATATTGGTTTGTGTATCTTATATATCTGCATTAACACTATCAGATGTCCAGAGTGAGGAGGAGAAGGTTCACACCCTCTCTAAAACAGTAAATAGTTATTATACAAAAATATTAAGTGATACCATTGGCGATATTGATAAGATTTTTAAATATAAAGATAATAAATCTTTAATAATAAAAGAGTGGTTTTTTGTTGTTTCTCAAAAGAATAGAGATTCTAATATGGGATATTTTGCGAATGAAACAAAATATATTATAGATGGTTATTTGCAACAGTTAAATGCTCAAGATATTATATCTACACAAGATTATAAAATAGTTCGCAAAAGATTGCAAAATATTGGTTCTAATACAAAAGAGATAGAGTTTGAAAACAGAGAGTGTATGTTATCTAATGATGTGAATTTTAGAAATTTACCTTTAGTATCTGCTGTAACGAAAAAGAGTAATAATAAAAATAGCACGATTTTGAAGAAAAATACAAAAGTTAAACTATTGTATAAAATTTGGTATAAAAATAGATATAAGCATAAAGCAAGATGGGCATATATTATGCTAGATAATGGTGATAAAGGTTGGATAAATCTAAAATATTGTAGAACAAGGAGGTAGAGATGAAAGAGTATTTTTTGCTAATATCAAGAAGTGTTGCTTATTTAGTTATAGGCTCACTTATATTTTTCGAATTAGTCAATTTGGTTCAATTTAAGAGTCAATCAAAAGCATCTGTAAAACATGCAACTACTATATCTCAAGATTTGAACAAATTTAAAAAGATAGAAAAGCAATCTATAGATAACCAGTTAGAGCAAGATTTGCATATAAAAGTTAATGATAAGAAGGCAGAAAATAATAAAACTACCAAGAAAGAAAGCAGGTTTGTATTTTTTAAATATGTTTTTGATAATAATAGTATTGTAATACCTATTTTGTATGTGTTAATCTATTTAGCATTTTTAATAGAGTTGCTAATGCTCTCTTTGAGTAGTAGCTATAAGCAATTACTTAGCTTTTTTAGTGAAAAAAAGCTGGATAATATCTTTTTATATAGTTCTCAGTGGGCAAGTAATGCACCAACAGTTTTGGGTGTTATTGGGACAATATACTCATTTGGATTAGTTGTAGGAAGTTTAAGCGATACGAGTAGCTTAGCTGTTGTTTTTAAAGAAAACTTTGCAAATGCTGCACAAACTACAATTTTGGGTGGTATGGTTTATGTAGTTAACTTGTTTATAAATATTTTTATAACTAAAAATTTAACAAAATAGGGGATTTAGTATGAAAAAATTTTCTGAACCACCAATGATAATAATTTTAGATATATTGTTTATATTTTTGTTTGTCTTAGTGCTTGAGAGTTCACCCAATATAAAAATTGTTTTACCTGATAATAAGTGGATAAATGATGCAATAATTGTTAGCTTAGATAAAAAAAACGCAGTTAAACATTGGTATAATAAAAATGTTAACAGTTGGGAAGACATTAAAACCTTTCCAAAAGCAAAAAGAAAATTCGCATTTATAGTTGGTAATATAAAGTGTAATAAGTATAAATTTTGTCAAAATATACCTGCCCTACCTAATGAGAAAAAAGAGATTTATATAAAGAGAAATTTATACGATGAAGTATCAGGATTAATAACAGATTCATGTTTGAAATTTCCAAGCGAATGCTCTAATGTAACATATCATATAAAAGAAAATGGAGAAGTTGATTTAGCAAGATTAAAAAAAGATTATAAGTTTTTTAAATATATCTTAAAATA
>CAYMGA010000172.1:0-2725 GCA_964389865.1 uncultured Nitratifractor sp. | reverse complement strand
TTCTACAAGGTCCACACCAAGGAGCCCAAAAGTCAACCAATGCTACACCCTCTTTAAGTGTATCTTCGAAATTCTCAGCTGTTAACTCAATATATTTACCCATATATTATCCTTTAAATAAAAATATTAACAATTATACCTAAAAATATAATTGTTTTACATTTGAGAATATAGCAACCTTTATTTAAATTCTCCCTTATAAAGTGAAAAATAGAAAATATATTTTTTAAAAGTGATACTCTTTATAAATCAATCTCTTTAAATTTGCTACTTCTTGTATTAGGTAGAGCATTTACACTTTTACCTTTAACGGTATATACAAAAGATATTTTATCTTGCTCACTTCTATTTGAATTTGCTCTATGTAGCAGTTCGCAATGAAAAAGAATAACATCACCAGCTTCTAAATTACAAGAGACTTTTGTAGAGATTAGCTCTTGATTCTCTTTTAAGTCAGATTTAAAAAACTCTTTTTCATCAAACTGATTTGAATTTAACTGCATTTTATGACTAGCTGGAATAAACTCTAATACACCATTTTCTTGGTTCTCATCTTGAAGAGCCAACCAAATACTTACCAAATTATCACTGTCATATCGCCAATACCTTCTATCTCTATGCCACTCGGTATTTGTAGATGTCTTTGCTAATTTTGTCATTATAGAGTTGTGGTGTGCAGTTACAATAACTGGTTCTTCGCCTAAGACTTGCTTTAAAATTGGATAAATCTTTTTATTTCTCATCCAATTTTTAAATAGTATATCTCTATTATAAACTTGTCTTAATCTTCTAACACTCTGTTTAAATTCATCTTTTTCAATACCTATATACTCATACTCTGTCTCTATAGGTTCTATTTTATATTTTAAGTGAACTTTTGCAACATCTCTTATTGCCTCGCAACTCCTTTTATCTAAAAAACCCCTTAAAAGTAAAAAACCATTTTTATCAAACTCTTCTAACTGCTCTTGTGTTAATTCCATAATATCCTCCTAAAGTGTAATGTTTTCTATAAGTTCAATCTTTTTATCTTTAATAATTAAAGCATCGATACAATATGCATAATTTAATTTTTTCTTATTCATATAATAATATATACTTTTAATAATTTTCTTTAATTTAGATTGAGTAATATTATATATTGGCTCAAACGAACCATGACTAGATTTTACCTCTATAAAATGTAATACATTCCCCTTTTTAGCTACAATATCTATCTCTCCCAATTTACCTGCATAAAAATTTCTATCTACAATATTAAAGCCTCTATTTTGTAGAAAATCTATTGCTATATCTTCACTTTGTTTCCCAAAAAATCTGCTCAATATTAACCTTTTTTGATATAATTAAAAACCTAAAATAAGGAGCAAAACTCTGAAACAAGAGAAATCCCAATTAATAAATAACTTTTTATACATTATATTAATATATTTTATCATATTTTTCATAATAAGAGTCTCTATTGGTAGTGCCTTTGAAAAAGATGAAGCTGAACAATTTCTACTAAGTAACACCATAGAGCTTGGATACTCAACACAACCTCCACTTTATACTTGGATACAATCTATATTTTTTAAACTATTTAATAACCCTTTTATTGCCTTAGCTCTATTTAAAAATATACTTCTATTTTTTATTTATCTATTAAGCTATAAAATAACACTACTTTTAAGTAATAATAAAACTTTAGCTACACTCGCTATATCTTCATTAATATTTATACCATCTTTTTCTTGGGAGTGTCAAAGAGACTTAACACATACTGTATTAGTAACATTTTTTTCAATATTATTGATTTATCAAATATTAAAACTACAAAAGAGTAACACAATTTTAAACTATATCTTTTTAGGAGTTATTGTAGCACTTGGCATTTTATCTAAATATAATTTTGCTCTTTTAGTCTTATCTATTTTTATAGTTAGTATATTTAATAAAGAGTTGCAAAAAGTTTTATTTAATAAAAAGATTTTTATCTCTTTGGCTATATCTATAATAATTTTATTACCACATCTATATTGGCTAATAAATCATCTTAAAAGTGCTACAAGTAATACAATTCATAAGATGCAAATTGCTAATACTTTTAACCCTTTAGGTAGCTTAAAAGTCCTATTTATGGCACTTATTGAACTGTTAGCACCATATCTAATTTTATTTACTCTATTTTTTAGAAAAAGTATAAATTTAAAAGAGAAAAATTTTATAAAAGAGTATCTTATAGTAACAACTACTCTATTAATAACAGTTGTTGTCAGTTTAAATATGCAATACTTTAAGAGTAGATGGATACTACCTCTTTATTTACCAATAACAATATATATGGCACTAAGTTTAAAAAATCTAGATATAAAACGAATAAAATATTGGCTTAGATTGACAATTTTTATAATGATAGCCTTTCAAAGTGCATATATATTAAGATATACGAACCCAAATCTTTTTAAAAAACCATCAAGATTTAATTACCCAGCTAAAAAAATTTTTAATTATTTAAAAGAGAATAATATATCTTATAAAACAGTTTTTTATGGAAATAATTTATTAGGAGCAAATTTAAAACTATATAAAAAAGATGCAAATTATATAAAATTAACAACTAATACCCTAAAGCAATATAAAAAGAGTCAAAATAGTCTATTAATTATAGACCAAAATTCTCTATACTATAAAAAAATGATAGAAAATGCAAATATTAAATTAAAAAAAGTAGATTTTAACTATA
>CAYMGA010000171.1:0-2726 GCA_964389865.1 uncultured Nitratifractor sp. | reverse complement strand
AGATAATATTATGTTACTTTCTCTACACCTCTTCTCCTATACCCCTATACTCCTTTGAAATTTATTTGTGTTTAATTTTTAGTAGTTACTTATATGCCTATTTGCTTGGGAAAAGGTTAAAAATTTTATAATTTGATATAATATTTCAAAAAATTAAGGGTCTTAATGTCTAAAAAAATACATCTTATATCTCTTGGTTGTAATAAGAACCTTGTAGATAGCGAAGTAATGTTAGGTAAATTATATCAATATGAGATAACACAAAATCAAGAAGAGGCAGATGTTACAATTGTTAATACTTGTGGATTTATAGAAGCTGCTAAAGAGGAGTCTATTAATACAATACTTCAAGCTTCACAAAATAGAAAAGAGAACTCTTTACTAGTAGTTAGTGGTTGTCTAAGTGAGCGATATAAAGAGGAGTTAATAGAAGCTCTTCCAGAAGTAGATATCTTTACAGGTGTTGGAGATTATGAGAGAATTGATGAACTTATAGCAAATAAACAAACAAGCTTTACTCCAGATGTCTATTTAGCTAACGAAAACTCTAAAAGAGTAATTACTGGTTCAAACTATCATGCATATATAAAGCTTAGTGAGGGGTGTAACCAAAACTGCTCTTTTTGTGCAATCCCTAGTTTTAAAGGGAGATTAAAATCAAGAACAATAGAGTCTGTAATTAATGAAGTAGTGGCCCTAATAGAGCAAGGATTTAAAGATTTTAGCTTTATTTCACAAGATACATCTAGTTTTGGTAGAGATTTAGGGAATAAAGATGCCTTAATAGATTTAATTAAACAAGTAGAACTTTTACCAGGTATTAAGAGTGCAAGAGTTCTATATCTTTATCCATCTACAACCTCTTTTGAGTTAATAGATACAATAGCTAACTCTTCAGTTTTTAAAACATACTTTGATATGCCAATTCAACATATTAGCGATAATATGTTAAAAACAATGAAGCGAGGAGCAGGTAAAACAAAAACTATAGAGCTTTTAAATCATATGAAGAGTAAAAAAGATGCCTTTATAAGAACAGCTATAATTGCAGGTCATCCCAAAGAGAGCCAAGAGGATTTTTTAGAAGTTAAAGAGTTTATAAAAGAGTTTGAGTTTGATAGAGTAACAGTTTTTGAATACTCTAACGAAGAGACTACTTATGCATACAATTTAGAGCAAATTGAAAAAGAGATTATTTCTCAAAGAGCAGATGAATTAGGAGAAATTGCAAAAGAGTTAATGGTTAAATCTAACTATAAATTAATAGGTAAAGAGATAGAGTTAATTATAGATGGCAAGAGTAGTGAACACGAATTACTACTTAGTGCAAGAGCAACAAATTGGGCTCCTGAAATTGATGGAGAGATATATGTTAATGATACTAATGACTTTAAAGTAAATCATGGAGACTACTTTTTAGCTAAAATAACCCAAATTGTAGATACAACACCACTTGCAACATTAATTAAAAAGATATGATAGAAAAAGAGCTACTTAAGCTATTAAGAAATAGTAAAAATCTTTTAGCCTTCTCTGCTGGAGTTGATTCTACTGCTCTTTTTTTTATACTTAAAGAGTTTAATATCAAGTTCGATATTACCATTGTCAATTATGGATTAAGAGAAGCTGCTAAAGAAGAAATCAAATATGCAAAAGAGTTAGCAAAAAAGTTTAATAAACAAATATACATATCAGATGCTCCAAAATTCCATAACAATTTCGAAGCTAATGCAAGAGAATTTAGATATAACTTTTTTAAAAAAATTATTACTCAAAATCAATATAACAATTTAATAACTGCACATCAATTAAATGATAAAATAGAGTGGTTTTTAATGCGTTTTAGCAAAGGTGCAGGTATTAATACACTATCGAGTATGCAACAAATTGAAAATAGAGATAGCTATAATTTAATTAGACCTCTACTAAATTATACAAAAGAGGAACTGCTAGAGTATTTAGAGAGAAATAGTATTAAATATTTTATAGATAGTAGCAACTTTAATAAAAAGTATGAGCGAAACAAATTTAGACCACTTGTAAATGAATTATTAAAAAATAGTAAAGAGGGATTTATAAAAAGCTTTGATATATTAAAACAAGAAGCAAAAATATTAAATAGCCAATATAATATTTTAAAAGAAGTTAAAGATTTTCGTTTAATTAAAATAAAAACTAGAGATATAGCTCCTCAAGCCATATCTTCAACTCTAAAAGAGTTAGGCTATTTAATTAGCTTTAGAGAACAACAAACACTACTAAAACAAAATAGTTTAGTTATTGGAAGAGTTTGGGCAATTGAAATTATAGATAATCTAATCTATATTGCTCCATACATAAAAACAAAACTTCCTAAAGAGAAAAAAGAGTATTTTAGAGTTAATAAAATACCCCCTAAAGTTAGAGGTTATCTATATATAGAAAATATTAATCCTATATAAGTAGTAACTTAAAATTAATATCTAATATAATATCAAGGGGGTATAGGTGTAGAGGTGTGAAGGAGTATAGATAATAAATCAATAATATTACTCTCTTTACACCTCTTCTCCTATACCCCTATACTCCTTTGAAATTTATTTGTGATTTAATTTTTACTAGATACTTAATAAGTAGTAACCTGTGTTCGAATAAATATCATAATCTATTCCACCCTAAAAGTCACAACAAACCTCTTTTATTTTTTACCTCTATTTACTACAACTAAGTAAAATTGCAGCCTCTTT
>CAYMGA010000170.1:0-2740 GCA_964389865.1 uncultured Nitratifractor sp. | reverse complement strand
TGGGGATATGGCATTTCAGATGAAGTGCTATAAGAAGTTTCAAGAGTTTCAAGAGAGAAATAAGACAATTCTTTTTGTAACACACGCCCTTGATACTGTAATTAGATACTGCAATCGTGGTATTGTAATTGATGAGGGTAAATTAGTCTATGATAGCTCTCCAAAAGAGGCGGTAGATGTATTTAAAAAGATATTAACCAATACATTTTATGAAGAAGAGAAGAAAAATGAAGAGAAAAAAATAGAACAAAAAGATATTAAATTTTTAAAAGAGCATTTTCCAAAACATAATGAATTGGATACTTATGGCAATTTTAAAGCTGAAATTATAGATTATGGTATTTTAGATGAGAATAGTAATCCAACACCTATATTAAACTTTAATAGTAATTTTACTATAGTTTTAAAGGTAAAGTTTAACGAAGATTTGCAAGACCCAATCTTCGCCTTTACCGTTAAAGATTCTAAAGGGTTAGAGCTAACAGGGACAAATAGCTTAATGAAGCATATAGAGACTGGTAGTTTTAAAAAAGGAGAGATTATAGAGGTAACTTTTAATCAAAAAGCAAATTTTCAAATTGGTAAATATGCACTATCTCTAGGGTGTGTAGCAATTAATGAGAGTGGTGTAGAGGTTTTTAATAGAATTTATGATGCCATACTATTTGAGATAATAGGCTCAGAACAGATGGTAGGATTTTATGATTTAGATAGTAAAATAGATATAAAGGTAGTTTGATGAGAAAGACAAAAATAGTTATAACAATAGGTCCAGCTACAAGCTCTTACGATATGGTAAAGAGTCTTATTAATAAAGGGGTTAATGTATTTAGACTTAACTTCTCTCATGGTGACCATGAAGTGCATAAAAATAGTATCAAGTTAATTAGAGATGCAAGTAAAGAGTTGGGTAAAGAGGTAGCAATACTACAAGATATATCAGGTCCAAAGGTAAGAATAGGCGATATTGATGGAGTTTTAAAGTTAAATAAAGGTGATACTCTAATACTCTCTAAAGAGAAAAGTGATGATTTATATACTCTAGATTTGAGTTATCCAGAGATTATAGATATGGTAAATATTGGAGAAGAGGTCTTTTTTGCAGATGGAACACTACAGACTGTAGTTATAGATAAAGATGAAAATAGTCTGCATTTAAAGCTTTTAAATAGTGGTGAGCTTACATCAAGAAAGGGTGTAAATTTTCCTAAAACTAAGTTACAAATATCAGCAATAACAGCTAAAGATGAAGCTGATATTGCTTTTGGAGCAAAAAATGATATAGATATTGTAGCACTATCATTTGTGCAAAATAAAAAGGATATTATTAAAGCTAAACAGATAATGCAAAGAAATGATTTTGACCCATTTATTGTTGCAAAAATAGAGACTGGTGAAGCAATAGAGAATTTAGAAGATATTTTAAATGAGTGCAATGGAGTAATGGTTGCAAGAGGGGATTTGGGTGCTGAGTTTGGTGTAACAAAGCTACCAAGAATGCAAAAGTATATAATTTCTGTAGCAAATAGATTAAATAAACCAGCAATTACAGCAACTCAAATGCTAACAAGTATGAAAGATAATCCATTTCCAACAAGAGCAGAAGTAAGTGATATTGCAAATGCTGTTTATGATGGAACAGATGCTGTAATGTTAAGTGATGAGACTACAATTGGTAAGTATCCACTTCAAGCTGTTGGTGTATTGCATGATACAATTAAAGATGTAGAGAGGGATTATCCATATTTTAAAGATTATGAGCCAAAAAGTAGCTCTGATGCTGTATCTAAATCGGCTGTTGAACTTGCTAAAAATTTAAATAAAGAGGCGATTGTTCCATTTACAACTTCTGGAAGTTCAGCTTTAACTATATCTAAATATCGCCCAAAACAGAGTATTTATGCAGTATCACACTCCCTAAAAACACATAGAGTTTTAAATTTAGTTTGGGGTGTTAGACCACTCTTTGTATTAGAGCCAGTTAAAAATCCAACTAAATTACTATATAACTTTATTAAAAAGATTGTAGATGAGAAGAGAGTCTCTCAAGATAAAAGATTTATTGTAACAATTGGTTCAACTGCAGGTAAGAGTGGAACAACAAATTTGATTAGAATACTTAATAAAGAGGGAATGGAGTCTGTATTAAATTATGAGTTTTAAATAGTTCCTTCAAGGAGCTATTTAAACTTTCTTCTTAACTTTAAAATTCTATTAGCAACCATTTTACCAAGTTGTCTAAATAGTTTTATATGTGCTTTTCTATCAGCATCTTCATAACTTACATATGAACCACTCTTAACTAATACATTATAAGTAAATGAGCTATTATAAGTTGATTTTCCATATATACTATAATATACTTTTACTCTCAACTTTCTATCTAATCTATATTGAGTGGCATCTTTATAATCACTTTTAAAGTAGTTTTCATCTAACTTCTCTTGCTCTATCGATATATTTACATGTGCAGATTGCTCATTAAATTCATTTTTTGCACCATGTAACTCTAGCGTATCATTAAATGCTTGTTTAAAATATTTTCTATCGATATAGACTATATTACCAGTTAAAGTCTCTAAATCAACATAAAAAGTTTTATCTATTTTTAAACTTTTACTTCGACTTGGAGCTAAGCCTCTATCTGTATATAAGATATTTCGACTACCACAACCACTAAAGATTGTTACAATAGATACTATTAATAATATAACTTTCAATACCCTCTCCTCTCTTTATA
>CAYMGA010000169.1:0-2742 GCA_964389865.1 uncultured Nitratifractor sp. | reverse complement strand
TTATATCTAAAAGTAATTCTACCTTTATCTAAAGAGTAAGGTGTGAGTTCCACTTTTACCTTATCTCCAGGTAAAATTTTAATATAGTGCATTCTCATTTTACCTGCTATATGACAAAGAACATTGTGACCATTTTCTAACTCTACTCTAAATGTTGCATTAGGTAATGCTTCTACAACTTTACCATCAATCTCAATTACATCATCTTTTGCCATTACTACTTCTCCTTTATGGATTTGTTAAAATTACTGCTTTTCCATTTACTACTGCTACTTGATGTTCATAGTGACTTCCATTTAAGCCATCACTACTAACAACACTCCACTTATCCTCTAAAATTACTGGTTGATCCTCTTTTTGGCAAACCATAGGCTCTAAACAAAATACCATACCATTCTTAATTTTAGGTCCTTGATTAATTTTTCCATCAACATAATTTGGAATATTTGGTTCATCATGTGGCTTTTTCCCAATACCATGACCACAAAAATCTCTTAATGGTACAAAACCTGCATCTTTTATAGAATGTTCTAAAATTGAGCTTAACTCTTTAAAACGCATTCCAACTTTAATAGAATCTATTGCCTCATATAGGGCATTTTTAGAACAAGATATTAATTTTTCATCAATTTCAGAAATTTCACCAATTGGCATAGTAATTGCAGCATCACCATAGTAGCCATCTACAATTGTGCCTATATCTAAACCTAAAATATCACCATTTTGTAACTTATAATCAGTAGGAATACCGTGAATAATAACACTATTTACAGATGTACAAACAGAAGCAGGAAAGCCATAAAGACCCTTAAAAGAGGGTTTAGCACCAGATTTAAGAATAAACTCTTCTCCAAGTGCATCTACCTCTTTTAAACTCATTCCCTCTTTTACAATAGAGCGAAGATACTCTAGGGTTTGCCCTACTATTGCACCAGCACGGCGCATAGTATCTATCTCGGCTGGTTTTCTAAGTATAATAGCCATTATAAACCTATATTACCAGGTGTTTGATATTGCCCCATAACTTTTTGAGCCTCTATTTTTCTCATAGTATCAAGTGCAACTTGAACAACAATTAACACAGCAGTTCCACCAAAGTAAAATGATGCTCCAAGTCCACTAATTATAATAAATGGAACAGTAGAGATAATTGCTAAGTATAAAGAACCCCACACAGTTAATTTACTAGCAACATCATTTAAAAACTCTTTAGTTTGCTCTCCTGGTCTAACACCTGGGATAAAACCACCCTGCTTTTTCAAGTTTTCTGCAATATCTTTTGCATTAAATTGAATAGAAGCATAAAAGAATGCAAAGAATATAACAAATAGGAACATTAATATATTATATAGTAATCCACCTGGAGCTAAATAATCACCAATAGCTAAAATAGTTGGATTAGTACTAGTTTTTAAAATAGTCAATGGGAACATTAAAATTGCACTAGCAAAAATTGGAGGAATAACTCCAGAGATATTTACACGAACGGGGATATAATTCATAATTTTTTTACTCTTTTGTTGCATTAGCGTCTTTCTTGAATAACTAATAGGAATACGACGCTCCCCTAACTCTACATATATAATTGTTAAAATAGTTATTATCATAATTATAAAAATTCCAATAACTACTGAAAAATCCATAGTTCCAGAGTTAACTTGCGAAATTGTTTTACCAATTGCAGAAGGAATACCAGATACGATACCACCAAAGATAATTAAAGATATACCATTACCAATACCTCTTTGTGTAATTTGCTCACCAAACCACATTAAAAGCATTGTTCCAGTTAGCATTGAAAATACTGCTAAAATTATAAATGTTGTTAAATCTATTAAAATTGCACCATGAGGTCCATTACCCATTTGTTGTAATCCATAAGCTACACCAATAGCTTGAACAACTGTAATAAATATTGTAAAGTAACGAATAATTTGCATATATTTTTGCATACCATCTCGCTCTTTTTTCATTTGTCCAAGAGCTGGGAAAGTTGCGGCAAGTAGCTCCATAACAATAGAAGCTGTAATATAAGGCATAATACCAAGAGAAATTATACTAAGTCTAGAGATTGCATTACCACTAAACATATTAGCAAGACCTAGAGCATTATTAGCATTTTGATCAAAGAATTGCTTAATAACATCTAAATCAACCCCAGGAACTGGGATATAAGCTAATACACGATAAGCAAAAAGAAAACCTAAAGTAATAAGAATCTTTTGCGTTAGTGTATTATTCATAACTATTTACCACTTGTTGTTACAGCTTCATCTTTAATCTTAGTTGCTAAATCTTTAGCACCTACACCAATAAGCTTAACTCTAGTTACACTTTTAGAAATTTTATGAACACTTCTAATACTCTCTAGTGTAATCTCTTCAAGTTCAGCAATAGCTTTAATTTTTTCAACATTAATAACATAAGGCTTTACAACTCTTGAAGTAAATCCGATTTTTGGTAATCTTTTTGCTAATGGCATTTGACCACCCTCGAAGTTTCTCTTTCTTGAGTAACCAGTTCTTGATTTTTGCCCTTTTTGACCACGACCTGCAGTCTTTCCTGTGCCAGAACCTTGACCACGACCTACTCTCTTTTTCTTATGAGTAGAACCTGGAGCTGGTTGAAGATTATGTAAACTCATATCTGCTCCTTAACCTTTAATTCTTGTTAGAGCTTCAATAGTACATCTAACAAGGTTGCTTGGATTGTTTGAACCAATCGACTTAGCAATTATATCTT
>CAYMGA010000168.1:0-2750 GCA_964389865.1 uncultured Nitratifractor sp. | reverse complement strand
TTTGCTACAACTTTATATGAGCCATTTTGATCTTTTGCAGGAATCCAATATATATTCCCATTTTTCCAATCTATAGTCATACCTTTTGGTGCTTTTTCCAAACTATATGTTATAAAATCTCCATCTTTATCTTTAGCAACTACATCATATATATATGCTTTATTAACTTTTGCGAATGTTTTAGGTGTGCTAGTAATAATTGGAGGAGTATTTACATCTGGTAAAACATTAATAACCCAACTTTGCTCTACATACGCACCTTTTGAATCTTTTGCTCTAATTACCACTTTATGAGTTCCTATTTGATTCTTAGTAGGAGTCCAATATATATTTCTATTACCCCCATAATTACTTATATACATACCTTTAGGTGCATTTATTAAATCAATTGTTGGTTTATATTTATCTTCTGCATCTTTAGTTTGAACATTATAGTAATATTGCTTATTGTATTTTATAGAAGTTTTTGGAGAACTTAATATTACTGGAGGTGTATTTTTATCTACAACACTTAGTTTCCAAGCTTGTGTAGTAACTGCTCCTTTACAATCTTTGGCTACAATTACAATATCATATATATTTTTTGAGTGAAAATCATCTTTATAAGCTTTCCAAGTTAATCTATTTCTATTAAATTTCATATACTGTGGTCCTCTAACCAATCTAAATCTCACAATGTCATTATCTTTATCTGTTGCATTTACATCATAAATATATTCAGTTCCATTCTCCACAATGCTACTTGGTATACTATGGATTACAGGAGCAGAATTATTTTTATCTGGTAACCTAAAATTGTTAAATATATTCCATGTTTGATATGTCTTTGCCCCTTTAGAGTCTAATACCTCAATAGTTACACTATTAAATCCATGACTATTAATATCAGGAATCCACTTTAGATGGCTTTGCCATAACTGTGAAGATACTCTTGACGCAGTTGTAAGTGTCATATTTTTTAATGGGTTTAATATTTTAATAGTTAAGTCATCTCCATCAATATCTTTTGCTTGTATATAATAATCATAATAATAACCACCTGAATAGTATCTGAGAGTTGTTGGTGGCGTTGTAGTAATAATTGGTTTATGATTTAATAAGTTTGTTTTATTTTTATCATCACTTATTACCAAATTAACTTCTTTACCAATTGGTAAAAAACTATTTTTAAATGGTGTTTGTGAAATAACATAATTCTTTTTAATATCTTTTGAAATGTTAGTTGAAACATTTCCTTTAAATAAATTTTTATCTTGTAAAATATCTAGAGCTTTATTATAGTTTTTATTGGTTAGATTTGGTATTGTAACCATTCTCATTATTGTAGGAGGAGTATATACTGAAACAACTGGCGATAAACAAATCTTTGAACTTTTATTAATACTCTTTACTTTATAGTAATATATATTATTTGCTTCTATATTTTTATCTAAATATAAATTGTCTATTCCTTTATAAACTCTCTTGTATGTTCCATTTATATCTATTGCTCTATATAACTCATATCTTTTTGCATCATTTACATCACTCCATACAATTTGATTCTTACCAACCTTGCTTCTAACTTTAATATCCATACAGTAATTAGATATATAAAAAGCATAATCTTCTACTTCACCTTCTCCTCCATATCCACTTTCTGTTACATTACTATCTTTAGAGTATCTAAATCTTGCATATATTAATCCACTTTTTGCATTTTTTGGAATTTTTAAATTAATTGATGTAATGTTTTTATCATTTTTTAAAGCATCAATAATTTTCTCACTATCCTCAAAAGTTCCATTTTTATTCCAATCTATCCATCCATAAAGATAACCAACTCCATGTTTATAAATTGTTATTTTGTATTTTTTTTCTCTTAAAAGAGTCTGCATTTGTAAATCTTTATTATTTACAAATACCCCATCATCATCGTCGTAATGATTTAACATTATCTTATCATCTTCGTCTGCATATTTTGAATATGAATTATTGCTATCTGAATCTGGAAATAAACCATTTCCTAAATAGATGGATTGATTTATATCATGGTATGCACTACCATAACTACTTGGAGCATCTCCATAATCTTTCTTAGAGGTATATTTATCTAAAACTTTACTTGAAAATGTTACACCTATTAGTCTAGAATAAAAATTACCCGTTGTTGATACTCTAAAATTAATTGATGAACTATTATTATATACAAAACTAATATTACATCTAGGATCGCTTGGAGAATCGGTGCAGTCCCTATAATATGGATCAACTTTTATATTATATTTTATTCCATTAGTTCCTATAAGTTCTGTATTACTAACACTTAATTTAGAGTTACTATCTAATACTATTGCATCAGCACCTTGAGTATAAAAATAATCTACTGCAAAAACACTATCTGATATTCCACCACGCCAAACATCTATATCATAACCTGTCATTACTATATTATCTATTTTTATAGGCTCATAAGTTCCTGCTTTAACAATCAACACTTGTATATCTAACCATCCTTCTCTTGATGGTATATTAGGATACTGACAACCTGAATTAACAGGCCAAAAATTTATGCTATTATTTTTAATTGACCAAGTAATTAATCCAGATATACGACTATCATAACCACTATCTTTTCCTATTATTTCAACAATTAAATCTATAGGCTTTCCATTATAAGTATTTTTTGTAGGAAATCGATATCTTACTTTTCCTTGTGGATTTCCTGATAATATGGTTGGTTCACCTGCCAACTTTATATCAACGGCATA
>CAYMGA010000167.1:0-2754 GCA_964389865.1 uncultured Nitratifractor sp. | reverse complement strand
CCCTCTTTACTATTTTCATCTTCTATTGCCAAGTTATCACAAACACTACACTTAAAAGCTCTATGCCCACACTTAGCACACTCATAAACATCCTTTCCAATCAATGGGTCTTTAACAAGCTTATGTTTAGCCTTTGTCAAACAATTAGAACAATACGAAACAACCATAATATCAACCTATTTTTAAATTATACTTTTTACAAAACTATAGCAAAACAATATTAAAATACTAAATCATAAAAACAATACTTATCCTCTAACCCTACCCTTTTTACACTGCTTTCTCTAAATTCATATAGTGTAACTAAATCATCACTATCAGATATTTTTTTAATTATTCTCTTCATCTCTTTAAGCTCTTTTTTTGTAACTTTACACTCAAAAAGAGATTTTTGTGTTCTTATCCCAAATCTAAGTAAAGCTTTAGCAACTTTATTTCTCCTTTTATTGTCACTAATATCATAGGCAACTACAACATCTATCTCCATTAAAAAATCCTATCTATACTTGTTTTACCAGATAAATCCTCTTTATCCTTTATACTATACATAAATAACACATCCTCCTCTATCTCTATTAATTCAGATAAACTCTTAAATATATCAGACGCCTCTTTTAGACTCATATCCAATTCAAAAAAACTCTTTTGCACTCTCAGCCCTCTCTTTTCTAAAAATCTTGCAACTTTTTGAAGTCTCTTCTCATCACTAATATCATAAGCAACTAAAACCATCCCATATCCTCAAACTTTAATACATTTTTTTTAACTTGCTCTTTTACACTCTCTTTGTAAATTTGCTCAATAAACACTCTACTTAAAACTTTTAAGTATCCATAATTAAAACCATCTTTATAGACATCCCATCTATTAAATCTGTATCTATCCATAACAGTTACTAAATAACTATATTTATTTAACTCTGTTACTATTTCAATACCTCTTTTATATCCAAGACTCTGCACATAAATCCTATAAAAAGAGCTTGTTAAATTTAGTAAATTTTCAGCATTTTTTTTATACTTTTTTAAATACTCTACACCATAATCATAACTAAAAATCTCTATTAGTAAATTCTTAATATATAAATCTAATGTCTCTATCCCTAAGTTTGGATCTTTTTTAAAATTTCTTTTTCCCATACCCAAATGAAACCTAATATCCTGCTTATATCCAATTTGATTATAAAACATATCATCTCTCTTTTTAATTCTTTTAATTTTATGTAAAAATTTATAAACCAACTCTTTATTGTTATATAGCACCCTTTGACCATTTTTATGAGTTATAAACTCTTGGCTAAAAAAATTCTCTGCTACAATCTTATAATCATTCCCCAAAAGTGCTACTTTATATTTTTCTTTTAGCTTGTTATATAATCTTTTGCCATTAAATATATAAATAACATCTACATCTTTATCATCTAAAACTTTTACATCAAAATATTTTGGATGAGTAATAAACACCATCATAGCAACTCCTTAAATCCATCAAATAAACTATTTTCATACCACTGAACAAACTCGTCAAATTTATTTAATAAAATTCTTCTTGCATCATTTGTTAAATATAAACCATCAAACCCATCGTTATAGACCTCTGATAAAATCTCAATAGATAACTCTGTTAGCTCAACTCTTGCCTCCTCCATCATATCTGATACAAATGCTGCATGCCTACCTCTTTTGATATGTAAAAAACCAATATATGGATCCATCCCCTCAGAAACAATCTCAGCAAATAGATATGAATAATATAGTGTATATAAAAAACTTAATACCCCATTTACTCTATCTTTAACAGGTCTATACTCTCTTTTTTTAAAATCAAATATTCCATAAGCCTCTAACTCTTTTTTTAATTTAGAAAACATATAAGTTGATACAATTCCTTCTACTCCCAAAATTTCATTTAAACTTTTACAATCCTCTAATTTTTTAATATGTCTATATAAGCTTCTACCTACAAACCTCTCTATAGCTTCAATTTTACTTTTCACAATATATTTAGATAACTCTAAATCTCTACCTCTGCTATATTGCTTTAATCTAACTTTGTAATCACTACTATAAAATGTTGGACTAAGAATACCTAATAATTGATACCTACTACTCAAATAAAAAATAGTTTTTCCATTTTTTAAAAGTAAGTTTTGTGCAGATTTACTAACTTTGCCATTACCAATTACAAATAAATTTTTAACAATAGATAATGGAATTTTACTATTATCTAATTTTAAAGTATTGCTATCTCTTTTAATCTCAATATTTCTTACTACATAGATATTTCTCTTCATTTTAACCTCATGTTATCAGTTTATATAATATAATTATACAAACTTTTTAAACTATAATATGTCGTTTAAAAAATCTTTATGATTTATAAAAACCTTTAAACAAAAACTAACTTTTATTAAGATATAATCATATTACTCAAAAATGCACAAAATTAACGAATAAGTTGATTTTTTCATATTTTATATGATTTTTGTGCATTTTTTAAAATGTTCCTTAACAACCCACTGTTAAATAGTTTGTCTCACAATTGTTGTTTGAGAAATTTTTTATAATTTTTCTCAAAATGTCTCACAAAGCTCCATTGTAGGGAGTATAACAACATGACCCGATTTGAAGGGGATTGAGACTTTGATCCTGATTTTATAGTAAATTTTAACATGGTTATTTCATAACAACATGACCCGATTTGAAGGGGATTGAGACTAGATAAAGTAGTGTTAGTTTGTTGTTTTATCATGAA
>CAYMGA010000166.1:0-2824 GCA_964389865.1 uncultured Nitratifractor sp. | reverse complement strand
ACTCTATCTTCAATAGCTCTTGCAAGAGATAGAGTATCTACGCTATCAAGTGAAATACCTGTTGGAACGCCTTGGGCTATTTTTGTAAATTTTAGGTTTAAATCTTCTAATTGGTTTTCTATATAGAGCATCATTGTATCACTAGCAATCGATGGAGCAAAAGCAAAAATTATCTCTTTTACCTCTTTTAATGCTTCTCTTAAGTGGTCTAAATCAAATTTTTCTATATCATTTAAAACATAATATAATCCATCATACTGCCCTACTTTTTCTATTGTTAATACATCTTTAGCACTCTCTACCAAACATATTTTACTTCTATCTCTTAACTCATCACTACAAATATGACATAATTCATCTTCACTTAAATTATTACATCTACTACATCTTTGAATTGACTCTATAGCTCTTTCTATTGCATGAGATAGTTTAATGCCATCATATGAACCATTTGTTACAATATAATATGCTAATTTTAAAGCACTTTTTTCACCAATACCTGGCATTGAACCAAAAGCTTCTACTAAATTTTTAAATGGCTCTAATCTATTCATTTATATAATCAACAACTTTTGTATATTCTGCTACTTTTTTTATCTTTTCTATAACCTTTTTATGGGTTAAATCTTTTGCATAAATATCTAAATCTTCTTTACTATCAAATGTAGCAGTTAATACTAAATCCATAGCTCTATCTTCTTGTGCAAAATTTATACCAACTTCCATAAATTTTAACTCTTTAATAGTGTTAATTAATGATTCAATATCCTTTTTTATCTCTAATATTTGCTCTTTTGTTGTATTTGATTTAAATTTTATCATAACAATATGTGTAACCATAGAAAACCTTTATTAAAATATATATAAAATTATATAATAATGTGATAAAATTACGCACTAAAATTAATAAAAAGGTTTATATATGGAAGAACTTTGTTACTACGAAGTTTTAAATGTATCTAAAGATGCAACAACAACAGAGATAAAAAAAGCATATAGAAAATTAGCAATTAAATATCATCCAGATAAAAATCCTGGAGATAAAGAAGCAGAAGAGAAATTTAAACTTATTAATGAAGCTTATGCTGTGCTTAGCGATGAGCAAAAACGCCAAACATATGATATGTATGGTAAAGATGCACTAAATGGGGCATCTAGCTCTCACGGTTTTGGTGCTGGAAGTATGGATGATATTATGGATATATTTAACTCTATGTTTGGAGATAGCTTTGGATTTAGTAGCAATAAACGAAATCAAAGCTCATCTATGCCATATACACTCGATATAGAAACAGAAATTATATTAAAATTCAACGAAGCAATTTTTGGTTGTGAAAAGGAATTAGATATTACATATAAAGAGCCTTGTAGTAGCTGTGAAGGAACAGGTGCTAAAGATGGTAAATTTGTAACTTGTACATATTGTAAAGGGCGTGGGCAAGTTATGATGAGACAAGGCTTTATGACATTTGCTCAAGAGTGTCCAAAGTGCCATGGTAAAGGTAGAAAACCAAAAGATATATGTCCAGATTGCTTAGGTAAAGGTGGTATAGATAAAGAAGAGACAATAACTGTAAGTATTCCAGCTGGAGTTGATGTAGGTAATAGATTAAGAGTTCCTGCAAAAGGTAATTTATCAAATAGTGGCAGAAGAGGAGATTTATATATACATTTTGATATAGAAGATGATGAGCAATTTATAAGAGATGGTAATGATATTTACATAGAAGTTCCTGTATTCTTTACCCAAATACTTTTAGAAGAGGAGATTAAAATACCATCTTTAGAGGGAGAATTAAAGTTAAAACTAAACTCTCAAACAAGAGATAAAGAGCATTTTATATTTAAAAACAAAGGTGTCCCTGATGTTAATAGACCAAATTTAAGAGGTAGATTTATAGCACAAATTAAAATTATATATCCAAAAAAACTTAATAAAGAACAAACAACTTTGGTAACAAAACTACAAGAGAGTTTTGGAATAGAGAGTAAACCACATAAAAATATTTTTGAGAATACTTTTGATAGAATCAAAAAATGGGTTAAGTCTTAAACTTAACTCAAATAAGTAGTAATCTAAAATTAAAACCTACTATAATATCAAGGGATATAGGTGCATAGGTGTGAAGGAACAGAGAAATAAATCAATAATATGATGTTACTTTCTATACACCTCTTCTCCTATACCCCTTTTAAATTTATTAAACTTGAAACAGTAAATTAAAATGAAAGGGTGTAGGTAATGCCAATCTGTGGCTATGATATTCTATTAAACTAAGTATAGTCTTAAAATATAATCTTATTTACTACCTTCTACAGCCTCTTTTAATGATTTACCAGCTCTAAATTTTGGTGCTTTATGAGCAGGTTTTGTATAAGTTTTATCACTACCAGGAATTTTACCACTCTTTTGGGGAACATCAGCAGCATAAAAAGTACCAAAGCCAACAAATGTTACACTATCGCCTTTAACTAACACATCTTCTATTGAGTCTAAAAATGCCTTTACAGCTTTCTCTGCTGCTGCTTTACTTGAGAATTCTCCTTTCTCTTTTACTAACTCTACAAACTCGGCTTTTGTCATTGAAAATCCTTCTAAATTTTATTTATACACAAATTATATGATTAGATTCTTATACAAAGTTGAAAAAATGGGTTAATTGAACTAAATAGTGTAAAAAAGAGGTTTTGATAGTAAAAAATAAACTACACTTCAGCAGTTTTTAATAGACTTTTTATAAAACATAAAAGATTGATTTAATAATTAATTTGGTGCGATAGAGAGGATTTGAACCTCCACGAGCTAATGCTCACTAGCCCCTCA
>CAYMGA010000165.1:0-2832 GCA_964389865.1 uncultured Nitratifractor sp. | reverse complement strand
AAACATCTGTTAATTCCTTTAGTAAATTAAATATCAAATAATAGCATATATTTTAGCTTATTGATAAAAAAATATATTTTTTTTATAATTTTATAAAAAACTCATAATTTATAGAGCAAACTTTCTTTATAAACTTTTGTAGTATAATATCAATAAAAAAAGAGAGTAAATGAAAAACCAATATATATCTTATAGTGAAAGTTTATCATTTTTAAATGATATGCAAAAAAAGTATCCTAAATTAATAGAGGTTGTAAAGATTGGCACAACATTTGAAGGTAGAGATATTGTTTTGGTTAAAATCTCTAAAGATGTTGAAAATGCTGATAGTAAACCAGCTCTATTATATACTGGTAGTATTCATGCAAGAGAGTGGATTGGGCATGAGTTAGCTCTAAAATTTATTGAGCATATTGTTGAGTTTAAAGATGTTGACCCAATTTTAGAGAAATCTTTAAATGAATCAACTCTATATATGGTTCCTTGTCTTAATCCAGATGGGTATGAATATTCAAGAAAACACTTCTCTTTTTGGCGAAAGAATAGACGCAAAAATCATGATGGCACTTATGGAGTGGATTTAAATAGGAACTTCTCTATTGGGTTTAAAAAGATAAGTAATACAAAATCTAATGTTTATGGTGGGGAGCATCCATTTAGCGAAGCAGAAACAAGGGCTATTAAAGAGTTTGTAGATAGCCATCCAAATATTACAATAGCTTTAGATTATCACTCTCAGGGTAATGTATTTTTCCCTGCACATAAATTTAAACACGAAGCAGAGGTTGATGGAACAGATATGAATGCCTTAGCTGCAAATATGAATGATGAGTTTGCAAAAATTACAGGTAGAAAATATGGGATTCATAGAGGTAAGCCACCTGCAGCTTTAATTAGTGGAAGTGGTAGAGAATACTATTACTCTCGTGGTATTTTAGCGATGGTTGTAGAGGTTGGAACAAAAAATATTCCAGATTATATGAAGAGTATGAGTAGTAGCATACACGAAAATATTCCAGCACTAAAGTATGCTTTTAGCGAAGTGGTAAATTATTCTAGTTTAGCACCAAGAAGAGTTGATAACTTTACAATCAAAAATATCACATCAGATTCTATTGAGCTTGAGTGGGAGTATGAAAAAAGAGATGATATATATTTTGAGATATATAGAAGTAAAAAAGATAAAGATGCTTGTAATGAGCGAACAAGAGTTGGAATATCTGGCTCAAATAGTTATTTAGATACTGATTTAAAAAGCTCTACAAACTATATTTACACAATTAGAGCAGTTAGTAAAAGTAGTGGTTATAAATCGCCATTTGCCCCTATTGTAAAGGCTAGAACACTACTTGCCCAAGATGAGTTTTTTAAACTTATTTTTGCATCTAAAGATACAACAGGTTATATTGGAGAGCATACACAAGAGCAAAATAGGTCTCACTTTGGACATAACTCTCTATTTGTTGGGGTAAATAAATCTAAAGGTATATGTGATAGTGTAATTAGTTTTGATTTAAGTTCATTACCAAAAGATGCAATTATAAAATCAGCAAGGTTTTATATATATCCAATGAATAGGGTTGGAGCAAAGATAGAGAAGTATGGAGAGTGGACTCTATCGCTTTTAGAGCATAATAGCTTTAGTGATATTGCAGATTTTAATCAAATTGATAGTGCAAAATCTAAAGGTCATATAGGTCTTGCTATTAAATCGCAACACTTAACACAAGGTATTTGGAACTATTGGGAATTTTCGGCACTTGAGTGTAAACTTTTAGAAGAGGAGATTGCAAATAGTAGTGCAACTTTTAGATTAGATGGACCAAAAGTATTACCAGATGGTGAAGATTCTCAAATGATGCAATTTGATATTGGTTATGGAAAGTTTGGAGGTGGTATTCACTATCGTCCAATGCTTGATATAAATTATACTATTCCAAAACTCAAGATTAATTTACCTCTTAATAGTTATAGCACTATCTCTAAAGATAAAATAAGCAAAGAGTTAAAGAGTGGTTTTGATAAAAATGGTGATAAAATTTATACATATTTAGAGTTTGATTTATCAAAACTTCCAGATTATGAAAATCATATAATTACAGATTGCTCACTTAGAATAAAGAATAAAAATATACCAAAAGGTAAATCTGATATTCACTACTATGTTGAATTAATTGAAGTAGATGAAGTAGGAAGTTACGAAGATATTATAAATAGAGAAAAAATTGAGTATATAGGTTATGAAGTTGCAGAAAATAGTTTAAAGTCTCAAGAGAATCAATACTTTAATTTTGATACACTATCTAAAGAGATGTTAGATAAGTTGTATCAAGATGGTAAAAAGTTAAAACTTCTTATTAAACCTACTTCATCTTTAGGGGCTAAAAATAGAGTAATAAAGTGGTATGATGGAATAGAGTTGGTTATTAAATATATTCCAAAACATAGAGATGCACCAAAAGCCGTTGAGAGTATTAAAATCTCTAAAGAGAATAAAATGATAAAACTAAATTGGACTCCATCTAAAAGTGAAAATATAAAAGGGTATTATGTAGTAAGAAATAGTTTCCATCCACCAAAACACTTTATGGATGGAGTTAAACTCTATGGTGGTAAAGATACATGGACCTATGATAACTTTGGCTCATTTGATAAAGAGAAATATTATGCAGTATTTGCATATGATGAGACACCAAACTTTTCTGAAGCAACTACAATTTACTATGATCCATTAGAAAAGTATATTTAATATATATCTATTAATTGGATATATATTATGTTAAAATTTTTAATTATAATTTACTTCTTTATACAAAAAAACTTCTTAAAATC
>CAYMGA010000164.1:0-2895 GCA_964389865.1 uncultured Nitratifractor sp. | reverse complement strand
AGTAGTGTCATATTATTAATTTTTATCTCTACTCCTTCACACCTCTACACCTATACTCCTTGATATTATATTAGATTTTAATTTTATGTTATTACTTAGTGCGTAAGTTTAGTTTATTACTTAATGTAAGTATATATTAGATATAATAAGGTTTTAACCTACTAAAGGGATTTTAAGTATGAGTGATTTATTTGAAGATAGCTTAGTTGAAGATATAAATATAGAAGAGAGTATAAAAAGTAGTTATTTAGATTACTCTATGAGTGTAATTGTTGGTCGTGCCCTGCCAGATGCAAGAGATGGGCTTAAACCAGTTCATAGAAGAATACTTTATGCTATGAATGAACTTAATTTAACTCACCGTGCGTCTTATAAAAAGTCTGCAAGAATTGTTGGAGATGTTATAGGTAAATATCATCCACATGGAGATACTGCTGTTTATGATGCACTTGTTAGAATGGCACAAGATTTCTCTATGAGAGAGCCTTTGATAGATGGGCAAGGTAACTTTGGCTCAATTGATGGAGACAATGCAGCAGCAATGAGATATACAGAAGCTCGTATGACAAAAATTGCTGAAGAGTTATTAAAAGATATAGATAAAGATACAGTTGATTTTATTCCAAATTATGACGATAGTATGAAAGAGCCAGAGGTTTTACCTAGCCGTATTCCAAACTTACTTTTAAATGGTTCAAGTGGTATTGCAGTTGGTATGGCAACAAATATTCCACCTCATCGTTTAGATGAATTAATAGATGCACTTTTAGCATATTTAGAAGACAGTAGTATAACAGTTGAGAATTTAATACAATATATCAAGGGTCCAGATTTTCCAACAGGTGGTATTATCTTTGGTAAAAAAGGTATTATAGATGCCTATACAACAGGTCGTGGGCGTATTAAAGTAAGAGCAAAAGTTCATATTGAAGAGAAGAGAAATAAAGAGGTAATTGTAATAGATGAATTACCTTATCAAGTTAATAAATCTAAATTAATAGAGAATATTGCAGGTCTTGTTCGTGATAAGCAGATAGATGGTATTAGTGAGATTAGAGATGAATCTGATAGAGATGGTATTCGTGTAGTAATAGAGCTTAAAAAAGATGCTATGAGTGAAATTATATTAAATAATCTATATAAAGCTACGCAAATGCAAACAACATTTGGTATTATTATGCTATCAATCGTTAATAAAGAACCAAAAATTTTAAATATTTTAGAACTACTTGATATCTTCTTGAAACATCGAAGAACTGTAATTATTAGAAGAACAATTTTTGAGCTTGAGAAAGCAAGAGCAAGAGCTCATATATTAGAGGGTTTAAAGATTGCCGTTGATAATATCGATGAAGTAATTAAGATAATTAGAGCAAGTTCTAATGATGAAGAGGCAAGAAATAGTTTAATTAAGAGATTTAACTTAAGCGAAGTTCAAGCAAGAGCAATTTTAGAGATGAGACTTCGCAGATTAACTGGTTTAGAGATTGAAAAAATAGAAAGTGAATTAAAAGAGCTTTTAGAGTTAATAGATAGACTTCAAGCTATTTTAAAAAGTGAAGAAAAAATTAATGAAATTATTAAAAATGAACTTTTAGAGATTAAACAAAACTATAGCTCAAAAAGAAGAACGCAAATAGAAGATGATTATGATGATATAGATATTGAAGATCTAATCCCAAATGAGCCTATGGTTGTAACAATTACTCACAGAGGGTATATAAAAAGAGTGCCTTTAAAACAGTATGAAAAACAAAATCGTGGAGGAAAAGGTAAAATTGCTGTAACAACTTACGATGATGATTTTATAGAGATGTTCTTTACATCAAATACTCACGATACTTTAATGTTTGTAACAGATAGAGGTCAACTATATTGGTTAAAAGTATATAAAATTCCAGAAGGCAGCAGGACAGCTAAGGGGAAGGCAGTTGTTAATTTAATTAATCTTCAAAAAGATGAAAAAATTATGGCAATAATTCCAACAACAGATTTTGCTGAAAGTAAATCATTAGTATTTTTTACAAAAAATGGTATTGTCAAAAGAACTCTTTTAAGTGAATTTAATAATATAAGAAGTAATGGTATTAGAGCTATTGTATTAGATGAAGATGATGAGTTAGTTACAGCTCAAATTAGTTGTGAAAAGTCTAAATATTTAATGATATTTACAGCTTATGGACAAGTTATAAGGTTTGAATTAGAAAAAGTTAGAACACAAGGAAGAAACACAAGAGGCTCTAGAGGAATTAAGTTTAAGCAAGACCAAGATTATGTAGTAGATGCTTGTGTAATTGATAGTGAAAAGCAAGAGTTGTTAACAGTTAGCGAAAAAGGTGTCGGAAAAAGAACAGATGTTGGTGAGTATAGGCTAACAAATAGAGCTGGTAGTGGTGTTATATCGATGAAACTTAGCAATAAAACTGGTAAAAAGGTTGTTGGGAGTGTTATTGTAGATGAAGAGCAAGATTTAATGGCATTAACAAGCAGTGGAAAAATGATTAGAGTAGATATGCAAACAATTAGAAAAGCTGGTAGAAATACAAGTGGTGTTATTATTGTAAATGTTGATAAAGGTGATTGTGTAGTAAGTATTGCAAAATGTCCAAAAGATAAAGAAGAGAGTAAAGAAAATTTAGAAGAAGGTGAAGATAATGAGTAGGTTATTTAATATTGCAGTAGTTGGTGCAACTGGTGCGGTTGGAGAAGAGATATTTAGAATATTAGAAGAACAAAACTTCCCAGTAGCAGAGCTTTTGCCACTTGCAAGTGCAAATAGTGCAGGTAAAGAGATAGAGTTTAATGGCAAAAAAGTAAAAGTAGAAGAGCTTACAGAGAGTGTTTTTGATGGTAGAGATATAGATATTGCCTTTTTTAGTGCTGGTGGTAGTATTT
>CAYMGA010000163.1:0-2936 GCA_964389865.1 uncultured Nitratifractor sp. | reverse complement strand
GAAAAATTTTTAAAGATTTACCAAAAGTGCCAAAAGAGTTAGAAAATTATATATAAGTAGTTAGTAAAAATTAAACACAAATAAATTTCAAAGGAGTATAGGGGTAGAGGAGAAGAGGTGTATAGAGATTATTGTCATATTATCGTTTTACTACCTCTACACCTATACCCCTTGATATTATATTCGATTTTAATTTTATGTTACTAAATAGTTATTAAATATTAAAGGAGTTAGAATGGATTATCAAGACAATACAAATTCACTAAAGTTTAGTGATTTAATAAAAGTTATAAAGAAGCATATATTTATAGTCTCTTTTTTTACAATTTTAGGCTTTATTATAGCATCGATATATGCTTATTATAAACCAAGTATATATCAATCTAAAGCTACTATCCAAATTGGAAAACCATCGAAAACAGAGATTTCAAATGATATTTTAAAAGAGGCTCTTACAGGCTCATCTAGTGCAATTGAGACTGAAATGCAAATTATTACATCTCGCTCTATGGTGCTAAGTGCAATGAAACAAGTTGATTTAGCAACACATATATGGGGAGTAAATAAGTTTCATAAAAAAGATGAACTATATTTAGATTCTCCAATCTCTTTAAATATAGAGAAAGGAAAAGGAATAAAATTTAAAATAACTCCTATAGATAATAACTATTTTGATTTAAAATCGTTAGATAAAAATATACATCTTAATGGTAGGTATAGATATAATCAATTAATAAATAATAAAAAGATTAAATTATCAATATTCAAAACAGGATTACCATTTAAATATAAAAGCTATGAATTTGTAGTTTATAATCCAAATAAATATGTAGAAGATGTAATCAAAAATCATTTAAGTATTTCAAAATTGAGCCCAAAATCAAATATTGTTAAGGTTACATATACAGATACTGTTCCACAAAGAGCTAAAGAGTTTTTAAATACTTTAGTTAAAACTTATATGAGAAAGAGTATTACTTCTAAAACAAAAGATGCAAGTAAAACTCTAAATTTTATCAACAAACAGTTAAGTAATATTAAAAAAGAGTTAAAAAAGTCTGAATTAAATATAGAAAAGTTTAAATCTGAAAAGAGAACTATTGATATATCATTAAATGTTCAACAAATATCTCAAAAATTATCAGATTATGAAAATCAACTTGCGATTTTAAATATGCAACTATCTATTTTAAATAAAAATATGGCAAAATTAAATAAAGGTGAATTTAATACATTAACCTTTACTGGTGTTGGTGTTGATACTCAAAATATGTCTTCTTTAATAAAAGACCTTCAACAAGCAATATTAGATAGAAAAGCCCTATTAGAGCAATATACAAATGCCCACCCTGAAGTTAAAAAACTAACAAAAAAGATTACTAATTTAAAGACTATTATAAAAGAGTCTGTTAATAACATAAAAGCAACTTTAAATACTAAAAAAAGAATTATATTAGCACAGATTAAAAAATATAATAAGAAATTGAGTCAACTGCCAAAAGAGCAACAGCAATCTATAAACTTAAAGAGAAAATATGAATTTAACAATAAGTTTTACAAATATCTTTTAGAGAAAAAGACAGAGACAGAAATTAAAAAATCAGCGACAGTAAATAGAAATAAAATAGTAGATTTAGCTTACTTACCAACTTCTCCTATTGCTCCAAATAAGAAAGTTATATCTATAATAGGTTTCATTAGTGGACTTATTTTAGGTATTATTTTAGCATTTATTATAGATATGATTGATGATGTAATTTATAATGAAAAAGAGTTAAAAAAATTGACAAAAAGAGCTATTATTGCAACTATTCCTAAAATGAAAGTAGCTAAAGAGAACTATAAATTAGTAGTTAAAGATGAACCAAAATCATATGCTTCAGAGTGCTTTAAAACTCTAAGAACAAATATTTTATTAAATGAAGAGGAGTTTAAAAATAGTAATGAAGGAGTAGTAATCTCTGTATCTTCTACAATAATGGAAGAGGGAAAAACATCAATTGCATCTAATTTAGCTCTATCTATGAGTATGCTAAATAAAAAGGTCATTATAATCGATTTTGATTTAAGAGTGCCATCTTTACATAGGATATTTCGAATAGATAATAAAATGGGTTTAAGTAATTATTTATCTAACCCAACTTTAAATAAAAAAGTTATAAAATATACAAATTTTATAAACTTAAATATTATACCTTCTGGTCCTATACCGAAAAATCCAAGTGAGTTAATATACTCTAAACAAACTCAAAACCTAATTAAAGAGTTAAAAAAACAATACGATTATATTATTTTAGATACACCACCTATTGGAATTGTCTCTGATGCAAAACTGCTTTTAAAATTATCTGATATAAACCTTTATATATTTAAATTAAATTACTCTAAAAAAGAGTTTGTAAAACAATTTGAAGATTTAATTGAAGAGAACAACTTAACAAATGTAGGTATTGTTATAAATAATGCTAAAAGTAATCCAAAAAAGTATAATAGATATTATAGATAAATAGAGTTCAATATTTGAACTCTAAATAACTGAGTTCGACGGAATAGAACAATACCAATGAAATAACAAAAAATATAATGTCCCCACAAAAAAACACCAAACTAAAAACGAAGATTTATTCCTAAGATATAAGATTATGATGAAAAAGCTAGGAGAAAAATATGAGCAGAAAAAGAAAAACATTTAGTGCAGAGTTTAAAGCAAAGTTGGTTCTTGAACTATTAGAAGGTGAGAAAACTTTAAATGAGATAGCAAGTGAAAATGGTGTTTTACCGAACATTCTCCCACAATTCCTCCCAAAACATATTCCACCCCAAAAGTCAAGACAATATTTAAAATTTTTTAATTCTTTTTCCATTATGCTACTTTTTGAAATATTGTATCATTATTATTAATACTATTTTGCATTTTTATGTATTGTTCATATCTT
>CAYMGA010000162.1:0-2950 GCA_964389865.1 uncultured Nitratifractor sp. | reverse complement strand
GCTAAAGAAGACTCTAATAATACAAAAGAAGATACTCAAAAAAAAGACGAAGATAAAGCAGATGAAGCTAAAGAAAAGAGCGACAATACTAAAAAAGAAGATTCTAATAATACGAAAGAAGAGAATCCTATAAATAAAGACAAAGATAGTAATAATCAAGAAAAAACTGGTATAGATGGTAAAGTTATAGATGGTTACATTAAAGGTGCTAATGTATGTTTAGATTTAAATAATAATGAAAAGTGTGATAATAATGAACCTAATACAATAACTGATGAAAATGGTAGTTACCATTTAGATACAAACCAAAGTTTGGATGATAAATTATCAATTATTGCATATAATGGAGTTGATATTGACTCTAATGAGACATTTAAAGCTCTATTAAAAACTCCTGCAACAGAGCATAATTTATCACCATTATCATCTATGGCTAAAGATTTAATGGATGATAAAAATTTAACAAAAGAGCAAGTAAAAGATTTCTTAGCTAATGCATTTGATATAGATAAAAATCAAACATTTGCAGACCCAATAAAAAAATTACACGAAGGTGAAAAGTTACCAATAAAAGCTAATTTAAAAATTTTGAAAGTTGCAGAGCTATTAGCTACAGATTCAAATGTAACTATAAATGATAAAATGAAAGAGTTAACAAAAAAATTACATGAAGAAAAAACTTTTAAAGAAGTATTAAACGATTTAAATAATACTATAAAAGAAGATTTAATTAAATTAACTAAAGATATAGATGATTATAATATTGATACATCTAAAGATTTTGCTCATCATTTAAAAGAAAAAAGAGATGAAATTTTAAAGAAACATTTTTCTAACATAAGAGATAAACATAGTATGGATAATAAGGAGAGTAACCATACAAAATCTCATATGCATCAAAATTTATAAAAATTTAATAGCTACTATTTAAGTAGCTATTCTAAAAACTACCCAAATTAAGTAGCTAGTAAAAATTAAACACAAATAACTTTCAAAGGAGTAGGGGTATAGGAGAAGAGGTATAGAGAAAGTACCATCATATTATCAATATGTTATCTCTACTCCTTATACACCTCTACACCTATACCCCTTGATATTATATTTTAATTTTAGGTTACTTACTTTTCCTACATAAAAAACTACATACTAATTAATATTAGTATAAAATGGACATACTTATACATTTTTTAATGGCACTTTAACAAAAAAAGTCTAATATTTTATTCAATATATCCATTTTATGGGTATATATTTATTTTTAAAGGGTTAAATGTGATAAAAAAGGTTTTTTACTCTCTTATGCTCTCCTCTTTTGCCTATTCAGCAATTACAGGAGTCGCATTTAGAGATTATAATGCAGATGGAACTAAACAAGCAGGTGAGCCTGGGGTTGGTAATATTATTGTCAAGGCTTATAAAAATGATGCTACTAATAAAGATAGTTTTATTGCTCAGACAACAACTGCAGCAGATGGAAGTTACTCTTTAGATTTAGGAGCTAATATTCCAGCAAGAATAGAGTTTGAGTTGCCAGAAAATAAATGTAACTTAGACAAAAATCAAGATTTTCCAAGTGCTGGGGGTGCAGCTTATGGAACAAGTATTCAATTTGCAAAGGCTGATGCAGAAGTGCATAATTTTGCAATAAGTTATCCAAGTGATTTTTCTACTCAAGATAATCCTATAACATTTAATACAATTATGGCTAATGGTGACCCTTTAGGTGGAGGCTCTACAGGTGAAGTAGCAGGTATTGTTAAGTTTCACTTTAAAGATGAAGGACATGCTGCTAATAGTGGTAGAGGTGCAACTGATGGTCCAGCTTGGGTTGAATTAGCAAAACTTAGTCAAGTTGGAACAACAAGAGGTTTAGCATATTCAAGACAAGCAAGAAAACTTTTTGCAGCTGCATATATTAAAAGACATGCAGGGCTTGGACCACTTGGAAGTGGTGGTATATATATTATAGACCCAGAACCAGCAAATAATACAAATACGAGTGTTCAATTTTTAAATTTAGATAGTATAGGAATAAAAACTAGTGAAACAGGGGCTTATTCTGATGCTAAAAATGGTAATAATAAAGTTGTTTTTTCACCTATAGTTGGAACAAATAGTGAAAGGGGTTTACCAGCAGATAAAAATCAACCAAGTTTAGATACTGCTGCATATGGTCAAGTAGGACGATTGGGATTAGGAGATATTGATATTAGTGAAGATGGGCAGTATCTATATGTTGTAAATTTATATGATAGAAAACTATATAGAATAGATTTAACAGACCCTAATAATCCAGTTGCACCAACAGCAGGTAATGTAGCAACTAAGGTTAAAGCATATGATATACCAAATAGTTGCGATTATTCTGCAAAAGCTGGAGAGTATAGACCTTTTGCACTGAAAGTTTTAAGAAATCAAGCATATGTTGGTATTACATGTTCTGGTCAAGATGCAACAGGAAATGTTGTAGCAGACTCTACTGCTGATATGAAAGGTAGTGTATATAAGCTAGATTTAAATAGTGAAACTTGGAGTTCTACTCCCGAGATAGAGTGGACATTTGATTATAGAGATAATGATGGTAGTAATAAACCTTGGCATGTATGGTCTAATAGTTTTGCTGGTGATTGGGAGTATGGTATTCCTTTAATTGGTGATATTGAGTTTGACAATGGTGGTAATATGCTAATAGGTATTATTGACCTACATGCAGACTTGCTAGGATATAACAACTATGATTTAGAAGGTAATGGTGGCAAATCAACAGCATCTACAGGTGATTTAATTAGAGCAACTATAGCATCTGATACTTGTAGTTATAGTATGAGTTTATCACCAGAATTTTATGATGACCATAATAAACATAGTGAAAGTAGTGGAGGTATGTTAGCAGGTCATCATACAAGTGATACAGATTCTGTACTTTCAACTTTTATGGATCCAATAGATA
>CAYMGA010000161.1:0-2963 GCA_964389865.1 uncultured Nitratifractor sp. | reverse complement strand
TATAGCACTTATCGCATATCGAAAATCTATAACTTAAATCTAACTCTACGCCACATCGTTTACAATGTTTTGTAAATGTTGCCTCTCTTAAACTTCTCTCTATATAACTATTTAATTTTTTTCGAACACTTCTTGCTAACTCTATATCTTTAAATTTATCACTAAACTTAAAACTAAGCCAAAGGTAAAGTGAAACCTCTTTAACTCTATCTTCTGCATGGAGTAGGGCAGTATAGCTAATAGCCTTTTTATCCATATTTTTAATATCTAAAAACTCTACCTCTTTGCCTTCTTCTAATAATTTTAAATATCTATGAAATACTCTCTCTAAATAGGGTGAATTAATCGATACAGGTGCACATGCTAAATGGTATTTAGATACTAAATCTAAATCATATTCATCTACTATTTTTGCAAGTTCTAGCATAGAGTCAATATTTGCAGCTACAAATGGACCATCAAACTCCATATTTGTATAAAAAAATTCTAAAATTTGATATAGATTTTGAATTTGTAAAATATCTGAAATCAAAGTTACATGCTCTAGGGATGCCATTACTGATATAGGTAACTTTATATCTGGTAATTTCTTATTAAATTTATCTTTAATTGTAGATAGAGTAGGGTGGTCAAGTGCTCCGATATATCCATTTTCATGTATTCCAAATCTACCTGCACGACCAGCTATTTGTAAAATTTCGCTTGTTGTTAAAACTCTTTGTTGTAATCCATCAAATTTATTATCTCTAGCAAATAAAATAGTTTTAATTGGTAAATTAAGTCCCATAGCAATTGCATCAGTAGCTATTAATATATCACTTTTGCCCTCTCTAAATCTTTTAGCTTCTTCTCTTCTTACTTCTGGAGATAAGTTTCCATAGATAACAGATACCTTATAATAAGGAGATATTTTACTTTTAAGCGCTAAAACCTCTTTTCGAGAGAATGTAACAATTGCACTTAAAGGTTCTAAAGCATCTATTTGTGTAGGTTTAGGTAAAAATTTTAAAGGGTTTTTTCTTGTATGCTCAATAATAGTTAAAGGCTCTTCTAAATACTCTGCAAGTTCTTGAACAACTTTTATAGCATCACTTGAACCTGTTAAAATAATTTTTTTAGCAGGAGCTCCAATTAATGCATTAGCCCATGCCCAACCTCTATCTCTATCATTAATTAATTGGATTTCATCTATAACACAAACATCTACTTCTATGTCACTATTTAGCATCTCTATTGTAGAGCTAATATGAGTTGACTCTTCATCAATAATTTCCTCTTCCCCTGTAATTAATGAAACATTTATGCCATCTTTTTTTAAATTTTCATATCCTTCTAGTGCCAAAAGTCTAAGAGGTGCTAAGTAATAGCCACTTTGTGCTTTTTTTAACTCTTGCATTGCACTATAAGTCTTACCACTATTTGTAGGACCAACATGAAATATAATCTCTCTATTTAAACTTCTAGCAACAGGAAAGAGCTTTTTAAAGTCTCTAATAGTTTTAGCAAGTAGTATCTCTCTCTTTTTTTGCTCTTTTTGAGCTTTAAATCTTTCGTTAAAATGGAATATAGCTCTTTTTTTAATTTTATCTTTTAATCTTAAAGTTTGACTATTATTTATATATGGTAGTAAAAAGTTTATAGCATATTCATTTAATAAATCTATAGAGAAATTTAAAGGATAAATCGAATCTTTTAAGGATTCTATTAACTCTTTTAGATATTGTTCAAAATAACTAATTTGGCTATCTTTTTCTTTTTCAAACTCTTTTACAATATCTATAATTTTATTAGTCCATATGAAATTATATAAGATTTTTTTACTAAAACTTATATTTATGATAAATTTTATATCTTTCTCATTTAAATCAATGGTATAACTTTTACTTATAAGAAAATTTAAACTATTTAAAGATATATTTATATCATTACCAAGATATTTTTTCAATATTTTTTTTACTATCTTTAATGGAATAGGGGAGTTATCTAAATCTTTAATTGGCTCTTTTATAGATTTGAAAATATCATAAATTGTATCTACTTCTAAATATTCTATATTATAGATAGAATTTAAAAAAGTTTTAATACTATTTTCTTTATTTTTAATAGCTTCTTTTTTTAACTCTTTTAATATAGAAATCACATCTTCTTTATCTTTAGATAATAACTCTTTTTGAGTGCTATTAAAAGATATATTGTGTATAAATGATAACTCTATATCTTTACCATTTATATCTATTTTATGATTATCTATAAACTCAATATCGCTAGAACCAACAAAAGTTATATTTAATAGTTTACTATATTCATCAAGAATTTTTTTCATTCTTATATAAAAAAGCTTTTTTTCAACTTTTTGTTTTGTAATTTTAGATGCTTTTTTATCCATAAAATCAGAAAGAATAGTTTCTTCTTCTTGGGGGGTAGCATCAGTATCTTCTAAAAAAGATAGTATTAATTCCACTTTATCTCTTTTAGCATTCTTTACTAAATTTACTTTATCTTCTAAAAATGAGACTATTACTCTTCTAATATTATAATTTCCTTCACTCCAAATGCGTCTTAAATATTTTATTATATTAATTCTCTCTATAGAATCAAGATTACCTTCTAATAACATAATTAAACCATATAAGGTATCATCATCAAATTCTAAAATAGCTTCTTCAAAAGGTTTATTATTAAAAAGAGACTTTATTTTATTATTAAGTTTAATGAAATGTTTTCTTTTCTTTTTTGCCATATGATTTAAATCTTTTCTTTTTTTCGTAACTATATCATATTAACCTGAGTAAGAGAGAGTATAAAATAGGGTAATTAATGAAAATTTTAATGAAATAAGATTTATTTATTGCTTAAAGCTTGAAAGCAAAAAGCCCAAAGCTTTTTTATAATAGACTTCTTGCAAAACTAAATGAAGATGTAAACTCAGCTTTAAAAAAGAGTTAAATCTTCTGTATTGATAA
>CAYMGA010000160.1:0-2968 GCA_964389865.1 uncultured Nitratifractor sp. | reverse complement strand
CACTTAACACTCTAAAAATTAAACCATAAATACTGTCGGAATAATAAATGGATAACTCTTATATTGCTTGATTATATACTTTCTAACTACACTTCTAATACCATCTTCGATAACTTTACTATTTGCACTCTTTTCAAGAGCGTTACTTTTTAAGTAATTTTCTACTAACTCTACTATCGAGCTTTCAAATTTTTTATTATCTTTATTAGATACTAAACCATGTGCAACAACAACTGGTTTACCATTTATTTTACCCTCTTGAGTATTAATTTGTAAAATAATATTTACAATCCCCTCTGTTGCTAACTTTTGTCTATCTCCGATAACTTCAGAGTATATCTCTTTATTACTTTGGTTATCAATATATCGTTTACCAGTTTTTATAGTTTTAACTTTTTTAATATACTTTGGTGTAATCTCTATTTGGTCACCATCACTCATAAGAAGTATATTTCTCTCATCTACTCCACAACTTATTGCAGTTTGTGCATGTGCATTAATATGGTTATACTCTCCATGTACTGGTAAGAAAAATTTAGGTTGTGCAAGGCGTAAAATTAACTTTTGCTCCTCTTGAGATGCGTGTCCTGATACATGAATATCGCTAAACTCTTTATATCTAACGGTAACACCACTTCTTAATAGAAGGTTCATTAATTTAGATACAGAAGCTTCGTTTCCAGGAATGGCACTAGCACTTATAATAACAGTATCTGTTGGTTTTAGCTTAATGTGTCTATGCTCATCTGTTGCCATTCGACTAAGTGCTGCCATTGTTTCACCTTGACTTCCAGTTGTTACAATTAGTATCTCATCATCTCTATATCTTCCAACTTCGTGTGGTTCAATAAAATGCTCTTCTCCAATATCTACATAACCTAACTTTCTTGTTGTTTCAATATTTCTCTCCATAGAGCGGCCAATTACACAAATTTTGCGACCATGTTTTACACCTCTAGTCATAGCTTGATAAATTCTATGCACATTAGATGAGAATGTTGACATAATAACTCTACCATTTGCCTTTTCAAAAAGAGAGTCAAAAGTTTTACCTACTACAATTTCACTCTTTGTAAATCCAGGAGAGTGTGAGTTTGTAGAGTCACTAAATAAACAAAGCACACCTTTTTGTCCATAATATGCCCATCTATGCAGGTCCATAGTAAGCCCATCTACTGGAGTATGGTCAATTTTGAAATCTGCAGTATGCATTAAGATACCAGCTGGTGTTTGAATTGCTAGTGAACAAGCATCTACAATAGAGTGAGTATTATGTAACCACTCTATTTTCATATCTCCAATTTCATAAATTTCTCTTTTTACAACATATCTAAAGTATTTTTTATCAGCAGAGAGTCTATGCTCATCAAACTTATTTGCAATCATTGCTAAAGCTAGAGGTGTCCCATATATAGGGAATTTCAACTCTTTAAATAGATAAGCAATTGCTCCAATATGGTCTTCGTGTGCATGTGTAATTACAATTGCTTTTATCTTATCTTTAATAGCGTGTAGATAGCTAAAATCTGGCACTAAAATATCAACTCCATGCATTGTTTCATCTGGGAAACTCATACCTACATCAATAACAACTGCGGTTGTTTCTGTCTCTAGCACTGCTATATTGCCACCAATTTCACCAAGACCACCTAGTGGAGTAAAACGAACCTTTCCACCACTATTTAAATTTATCTTTCTCCAAGGCTCCATTCTCTCTTGTGAAACTCTATTATTTTCTAAAATAGCTTTTTTCATTTCAGGAGGAAGAGAAGAGTCTAAATTGACTCTTTTAACTCTACTATTTCGCCTATTACCGTTTTGATTATTTCTATTTCTATTATTATATGGTTTAGAGTTTATTTTTTTATCACCATTTTCATTTTTTCTATCTGTAGTATTAGTATTACTATTTTTCTCACTATTTTTATTTCTAAAAGGGTTTTGAGTTCTTCTTCTTTGATTACTATTTTTTTGTTGACTCGACTCTTGTGTTGTTTTTTCGTTGCTCATCTAATCTATCCTTTTTTAATTCTTTATATAGAAGATGATACTTTGACAACTCAAGTTCATGGGCTCTTAAGTTAGATTTAATATCTAAAGTTTCAAATATTTTAGATAAAAGTTTTTTCTCATATTGGCTTGATAAATTTTTATATAGCGTTTTTCTTGGTTGTTTAGTTGCAATTTTTAAAAAGAGTTCAAATTCATTATCTTTTAATGAGTGACTCTTTTCAATATATAAAATTGCTGATGTAACTTTTGGTTGTGGCTCAAACGCCTCTTTAGGAACATCAAAAAGAAGTTTTACATCTGCAATGCTTTGCGATAATATCGAGAGAGAACCAAAGTTTTTATCTCCGACTGTAGCTACAAATTTTGTAGCAACCTCTTTTTGAACCATTACTAAAACTCTTTTGCAATTACTATCTCGTAATGCATTTAATACTATCTTCGTCGCTATATAATAAGGTAAATTTGCTACTAATGAGTAACGCTTTTCGTGCAAACTACCACTATGCTCTAATATATCTTTGCAATTTAGCTCTAAGTCTCCACTATTTAGTGGTTCATAAAACTCTTGCTTTAGATACTCACATAATCTTTTATCTACCTCATATGCTCTAACTTGCCCAACTTTTAAAAGTTGTCTAGTTAAATCACCTAAGCCAGGCCCAATCTCTACTATTGGTAGATTATCTTTGGGAATCGCTTCGATGATTTTTACAAGAATACTACTATCTTTTAAAAAATTTTGTCCAAACTTTTTATCTGCAATTTTAGATGCACTGTTACCTAAATTTCTATACATTTTACTAAATTAACCTTAAATAGAAGAAACAAAAGAGATGTTTCTATATTCTATTTATCTCAACTCTACGATTTTTCGCATGACAAGCTGGTGCATTAATTGTGCAAACTGGATTACTCTCTCCATAGCTTACTGTATCTATTTTATCACCACTTATTC
>CAYMGA010000159.1:0-2971 GCA_964389865.1 uncultured Nitratifractor sp. | reverse complement strand
GATAGCAATGGGTATTTTCTACCCAAAAAAATCTTCATCGGATAGACCTAGCTTTATGCTTTTTGCCTTAAGCTTTAAGCAATAAAATAAAGCTTATTTCATTGGCATTGGGTTACTACTTAAAATATAGATAGATTATTTTTTTTGTGAAATATATAATCCTATTAAAATTAAAATAGCACCTATAAACATTTTTAAACTCATTTGCTCATTAAGTATTGCTACACCTGCTAAAGCAGTTAGTAGTGGCACTAAATATATATATCCAGTAGCATTAATTGAACCAATTTTACTGATTCCTTGTTGCCATAATATAAATGCTAAACCAGATGAGATAGCTCCTAAATATAAAATATTAAGATATACAACTTTAATTTTTAAGGCATCAAAATTAAACTCTTTATCTAGGCTAAAGAAGTAAACAAGCATAAAGAGTAATCCATATAAAAAACTCTTTCTTGTTATTATAATATAGTGATAGTTTTTAGGAGCTAATTTTAAAACAACAGAGTATAGTGCAAAGGTTAAAGCTGCAAGTAGTGCTAAAATATCTCCTGTTAAGCGTAATTGAAATTTTGAACTATCAAAAAGTATTAAAGACATACCAATTAAAGATATTACAAAACCATATATGACATATCTATTTATACTCTCATCTTTTGTAAAAAAATGTGCAATTATAGCTGTAAATATTGGTAAAGCACCCATATATAGACCTACATTTGCAGATTGTGTATATTTAAGGGCAAAGTTTTCTAATATAAAGTATATGAAAATTCCTAAAAAACCAAGTAGTGCAAAGTGTAGTTCATCTTTTATAGATTTTATAGTATCTAATTTTGGATAGATAATAATTAATATAATATAAGCAATTGAAAATCTTAATATCATATTTTCTATTGGAGATATATAGCTAAGTAAAGCTTTATTAGATACAAATGCAAAGCTCCATATAGTTACAGTTAAAAATGCAAATATATGACCAATTATTTTAGAGTTTTTCATTTAAACAATTTCTAAATTTTGTAAATTCTGGTAAATTTAAGTTAAATTCTCTTAATGGCTCTTCCCAAGTTGTTTTAGGAAAATATGGGTCATTTTTAAACCTTGCTATTATATGCCAATGCATATGTGGTAGCATATTACCAAAAGATGCTATATTTACTTTATCTGTATTATAAATTTCAATTAAGCATAACTCTACTTTCTCTATTATATTAAACATCTCTATTTTTAAGTTATCTGGTATATGGCTTAACTCTTTATAGTCTGTTTTTGTAAATAGTTTAACCCAAGGAAGTTTACTATTGTGTTTTATAATTTTAAAATTTTCATTTTCCCAAATTATTTGCATCTTATTTTACCTAATTTTTATTTTTTTATTTTTATATAATTTATATATTGTAGATGGAGTGCTATTGGTTAAAGGAAATATAACTATATCTGCTTTAGAGATAGCATAAGATAGATTAAAGTTTTTGCCACTTTTATTAGCAGATGTGGTATAAGCCCAACCTAATTTTTTGATTAACTTTTGATGTTTATTATCTTTTATTACTCTAAAAGAGTAATCTTTAGATAGTATAAAAGTGCTTTTTTTAGCTCGTCTTACAAAATTTTTATGACTCTTTGGAACTCTTTTTTGTATAGATTTTAAATAGGGTAGGGCAGTTATATACTTTTTGCCCTTAATTCTATTTTTAGCTCTATCTAAAGCTTTTGTGCTTTGAGATATAAAGCCAATAGTTGTATCAGTAGAGGTTAAGATAACCTTATTATGCATTTTTTAGATAATCTTGAATAGCAGTTGGTTCAATTAAATCACTATTTAATTTAAGTGACTTAATAGCCATAGCAGCTGCTCTTGCTGCTGCAATTGTTGTAAAGTATGCAACATTATTTGCTAATACACTTTGTCTAATCTTTTTTGCATCACTTTTACTTGCTGTATTATCACTTGTATTTATTGCTATTGAAATCTCTTCATTCTTAATCATATCATCAATATTAGGGCGACCTTCACTTAATTTTAATACAAGTTCACACTCTATTCCATTCTCTTTTAATATGGCATGTGTTCCTCTTGTAGCAACAATTTTAAAACCTTGTTCAATAAATAAAGAGGCAATTTCACTTGCAAATGGTTTATCGTTAGATGTTAAAGATAGAAATACTTTACCACTTAGTGGAATAATATTTTTAGAGGCAAATTGACTCTTTGCAAAGCTTAATCCAAAATCACTACTAATACCCATTACTTCACCTGTTGATTTCATCTCTGGTCCTAAAATTAAGTCTGAACCTGGTAGCTTATTAAATGGGAAAACAGCCTCTTTTACAGCTACATGCCTCATTTTCTTTGGCTTCATAGGAGTTGAGTTAAAATCTACAACATTAAATGTATCATAGAATTTAAGAGCCTCTTTTAGATTGCCCTCTACCATAACTTTTGTTGCAACTTTTGCAAGTGGTAAACCTGTTGCTTTAGATACAAAAGGGACTGTTCTACTAGCTCTTGGATTAACTTCGATTAAATATACATCATTTTCAAAAATTGCATATTGAATATTCATTAAACCAATAACACCTAAATTGATTGCAATATCCATAGTTTGCTTTTCAATTTTAGCTTTTATCTCATCGCTAATAGAGTAGGTAGGTAAGATACATGCACTATCTCCAGAGTGGATTCCAGCCTCTTCAATATGTTGCATAATTGAGCCAATATATACATCTTTACCATCACTAATTGCATCTACATCTAACTCTATTGCATTATTTAAAAATTTATCTATTAATACAGGCGATTCGTTAGATACTTCTACTGCCTCATCCATATACTCTTTTAACTCACTATCACTAAACACTGTGCGCATTGCACGACCACCAAGAACAAAGCTTGGGCGAACTAATACTGGATAGCCAATTTTATTAGCAATTATAAGAGCCTCTTCTTTTGTAAATGCAGTTC
>CAYMGA010000158.1:0-2975 GCA_964389865.1 uncultured Nitratifractor sp. | reverse complement strand
GTTTAGAGTAATTAATTACTCTTTGTGGTTAGTTAACTCTTTCTCAATTTTTTTATTAATATCAGACTTAGCAAATTTAATAGCTTGAAAAATCGCATTTTTTATAGCTTTTGCATTTGAACTACCATGACTAATAATAGCACATCCATTTATTCCAAGTAGGGGAGCACCACCATACTCTGCATAGTCAACTTGCTTTTTTAAATTAGTAAATACTTTTCTTTTCATTAAAAGTGCACCAATTTTTGCAGGAATAGACTTTTTGATATTTTGACGCATTAAATCTATAATTGTAGATGCAACACCTTCACTTGTTTTTAATACAATATTACCAGTAAATCCATCTGTAACTATAACATCTACAGAGCCATTAAATATATCTCTTCCCTCTACATTTCCAATAAAGCCAGTTATATTTTTAAGAAGAGGAAAAGCCTCTTTGGTTAATTCATTACCTTTACTATCCTCTTCACCATTAGATAAAAGACCAATTCTTGGGCGATTAATTTGCATTATCTCTTTAGCATAAGCCTTACCCATAATTGCAAACTCATATAAGTTTCTAGCTTTACAATCTGTAACAGCACCTACATCTAAAACTAATGATTTTTGTGATGTTGCATTTGGCATTAGTGTAGCAAGTGGTGGTTTATTAACATGTGGTAATCTACCAATACGAAGTGTGGCTAGTGTCATTGTCGCACCACTATGACCTGCAGATACGACTGCATGAGCTTTTTTCTCTCTTACACACTCTACAGCTTTATATATAGAAGACTCTTTTCTTCTTAATGCATCTGTTGCTGCATCACTCATAGAGATAACATCTTCACAGTGAATAATCTCTACAGTATTGTCATCTAAATAGTATTGTGGTAAAAAAGATAATATTTCGTCTTGATTTCCAACTAAAATAGCTTTGAAGCTTGTTTCATCAAGGGCTTGAGTAAGTCCCTCTATTATAGGTTCAGGACCAAAGTCCCCACCCATTGCATCTATTGCAATTATTATTTGACTCATAAATTAGTCTTCTACTGTTTTATATTCACCAGTAGTTAAGTTCATTCTATGAGGCATTCTCCAAGTTCCATCAGCATCTTTTACTGGTCTTGGTAGTGTAGCTTTGTAGTGTGTTCTTCTTTTTGCCGCTCTTGTTTTACTATGTCTTCTCTTAGGAACTGCCATAATTTAATCCTTTCTAAAATTTAAAATTCAATTTCTAAAATATCTTCTGTATTGCTACAGCTTTCACAAAAGTTGTAATCTTCTTCAATAGATGCTATTTCACTCTCTATAATGTAATCAAAATCAATCTTTCCATTAAAGAACTCTATAACATCAATTTTATCGTTGTTATTATACTTACCCTCGCTTAAAATTAGCTCTAAAGGGTAATTAAAATTTTTTTTATAATCTTTCCCACATCTATTGCAGGTAAGATTAACTTTTGCACTAAAGTTAGAGTTTAATTTAACTAAACTTCTATCTATTCTTTCAATAACTCCAATAATTTTGGCTAAGTTATTGCTATAGTCAATATCTATAGGAGCTTGCTTTATCTTATTAAAGCTTATCTCCATTTTATTAAAGTATTTCGCTTTTATCGAAGAAAAAATCTATTTCGATTTTTGCATTTTCTAAAGAGTCACTTCCATGAACAGCATTTGCATCAATACTCTCTGCAAAATCTGCTCTAATTGTTCCAGGCTCTGCCTCTTTAGGATTAGTTGCACCCATTAATTCTCTATTTTTAGCTACTGCATTTTCTCCCTCTAATACAGAGATAACAACTGGACCACTAATCATAAACTCTACTAACTCACCAAAGAAAGGTCTATCTTTATGCACTGCATAAAAACCTTCTGCTTCCTCTTTTGTTAATTGTTTCTTTTTAAGTGCTGCAATTCTAAGACCATTACTCTCAAATCTATCTAAGATTTTTCCAATAACTCCCTTAGCTACTGCGTCAGGTTTAATAATTGATAATGTTTGCTCCATCTTGGACTTTCCTATAGTTAAATTTTGGATGAGATAATATCATAAACTCTTTTAATTATATATTAAAATAGATATTTTAGAAGATAAAAAGTTTAAAAGTATTAAAAAAATATTAGAAATATTATATTTGTAGCTTCGCTTAAATTGCGAAACTACTATAGAAGATTATATTAGTCTTCTATTACTGGAGTACCTTTTTCACCTCTATTTTCTGAACAAGGCATACCTTCTACACAGTCACTCCATTGGATACAGCCTTCAGTTGGACAAGCTTCAGCACAAGCTGGAATATCATGATAACCTACACACTCAACACACTTGTCAGCGTAAACATAATAAATCTCTTCTCCAGTTGGGTTATCATCCTCATCAACAATTGCTTCTACTGGACACTCATCTATACAAGCTGCACAGTTAATACAAACATCTGTAATAATTACTGCCATATATTTCTCCTTATTATTAAATTACATTAACACTATACCACAGATTTTTAAATTTTTTGTTAATCCATAAAAAAAAATGCTATTTTTTTTCATTCAAGTAGGATTTTATCTCATCTACTTTATCGATTCTTTCCCAAGTAAACTCTTGTAACTCTCTACCAAAGTGTCCATAAGAGGCTGTTTTTCGGTAAATTGGTCTTAGTAAGTCTAACTCTTTTATAATTCCAGCAGGTGTTAAATTAAATATCTCTCTTACACACTCTTCTAAAATTTTTGTTTCAAATTTACTCTCTTTATCTGTATTTATCATTATAGAGACTGGTTCAACTACACCAATAGCATAAGCAAGTTGGACTGTAACTCTATTTGAAACACCAGCAGCAACTAAATTTTTTGCTATATATCTAGCCATATATGCTGCACTTCTATCAACTTTAGTTGGGTCTTTCCCACTAAAAGCACCACCTCCATGTGGGCAACTACCACCATAAGTATCTACTATTATCTTTCTTCCTGTAAGTCCTGCATCAC
>CAYMGA010000157.1:0-2998 GCA_964389865.1 uncultured Nitratifractor sp. | reverse complement strand
CTCTTGTAAATTTAAAATTAGGAGGGGTGGGGTTACCAAGTTTTATCTCTAAATTACACTTTTCTACAATCTCTTGAGTATTACTTACAGCTTCTGGAATATCTGCATAGAGTTTTGCAATCTCTTGAGGTGATTTTACATAAAACTCATGCACACTATGTCTAAGCCTATTTGGGTCATCATATAGTTTGTTCATAGCTATACACATAAATGCTTCGTGTGCTTCAGCATCTTCTGCGTAAGTGTAGTGTGTATCGTTTGTGGCAACTATTTTTATACCTGTCTCTTTAGAGAGTTTTATAATATCTTTATCTATTTTTTGCTGGTCACCTATGCCGTGTCGCATAATCTCTAAGTAGAAGTCATCACCAAAAATCTCTTTATACTCTAATGCAACCTCTTTAGCCTTTTCGTAGCCTTTTGCTCCAAGTTTTAAGTTTCTTTCACTTAAATTTAAGTGCCAATTAACTTCGCCTTGCAAACAAGCAGCAGAGCAAACTAAGCCCTCAGAGTGCTCTCTTAAAAGTTTTTTATTAATTCGTGGATAGTAGTAAAATCCGTGAATATAAGCTTGAGAGCTAAGATACATTAAGTTTTTATAACCAATTTCATTTTTAGCATATAGACATAAATGAAATCTTTGCTTTATAGATTTATCACCCAAGTCATCACTATTGTGTAAGTAGGCTTCCATTCCAATTATTGGCTTTATTCCCTCTTTTCGCATAGCATTATAAAAAGCAATTGCACCAAACATATTACCATGGTCTGTAATTGCAACAGAATCCATACCAAGCTCTTTAACCCTTTTTGCTAATTCATTAATTTTATTAGCACCATCAAGTAGAGAGTACTCTGTATGTAGATGTAAGTGTGTAAATTTTATCTCAGACATCAATAGCCTTTTATTTTTATAGTATCAAAAATTTGTAAATATTAGATTAAAATATACTCTCCTTTGAATCTAAATTTAATAGCACTCTTTTAGCTTTTGAACTTATATAGTTATCTTTATCATTTAAAAAAATCATTACACTATCTTTTAATTTTTTATCTTTTAACTTATCAATTGCATTTAATAGAGCTAATTTTAATTCTCTATTACCTGTTGTTGCATATATAACAGCTCTATTTTTAATATACTCGATAATATCATTATATCTTTCTTTATCGACAGATGTTAAATGATTTATATATATTTCATCAAAAAGCTTTTTATCTATTTTAATACTATTTTGTTTATCATAAATTGCACCTTTGCTATAAGAGTCTGATAATACTTTAAAAAAGTGATTTATTGAGTAAAAAATCTTTGTATCAAACTTTTTTGTATTTTTATTATATAGATATATGCCATTGTTATTACAATTAATTGCTAACTTTTCTCTACTTTTATCACCAAATAAAACTATATATTTACCATCTTTATATATATCATTAATTTTATAAAATGATATATTTGGCAAAAGCTTCTCTATTCCATTGTGCCATTTGTATAACTTTATAATATCTTTATTAAATTGACAACTTGAAATATATCTATTATGAGTTGCATCAATAGGATTACCAATACTCCTATGAATTTTAGAGTTTTTTAAATATTTATCTATATCCTTAAAAGAGTCTTCTAGGAGATATTTTGCACTTGATAAATTTAGTGTAACTTTTTTATAACTCTTTACTCTTTTATTAAAAAAATATAACTCTTTATCAATATTAGTTATCTTCTCTTCAGTACTATTTTGACTACTTTTATATTTATTAAATAGATAATATCCACCATAAACTAAAATAACAACTAATATAGCACCTCCAATAAATATTGTCATTTTACTAAACTTTTTATTTGAACTCTGTTTTATATTTAAACTATTTTCCAACTCTTTATCTATATCTTCTAACTTATCTTCAAAACTTTTATCTTCATTTTTTAAGAGTTTTAAAAACTTTTTACTAACTTTTTTATTTAAAATAGGTCTATTTTTTAATAAATTTTTTAATACTAAACGACCCTCTATCATTTCATCTTTAATTTTTTTTCTATTATTCAAATGAAGTTGATACAACTCTTCTAGCTTAGCTTTTGAAAACTTTTCTATATTTTGATGAACTATTGAGCTATCTTCTATCTCTATATAACTATTATTATATGTAACAAACTCTCCATTTTTATATAAAGTAAAAAATATAAAGTTTATATCTTGTGTTAAATCATTTGGATTTATCTCTAAATATAGATGCACTTTTGTTAAAACATTGTAGTAGTAAGCTCTATATATAAACTCTTCTTTTCTTTTATATCCAATTATAACCCTTTTAGTAAAGCCTTGTTTGAATATATACTTTTCATAATGTGCTAAAATTAGTAAAATATCTCTATTTATGTCACTTGGTTCTAATTTACTTAACTTAAATTTGTAAGATTTTAGAGTAATTATTAATTTTTTATCCATATCACCAACTTCTATCTTTTTGACATAATTATACACAAACAGAAGTTGATATATACTTAAATATACCCATTTTTTGGATATATTTAGAATTATTCTTTAAAATATTCGATTATTAAAAGAAGTTCTCTATTTTACAACCTACCTCTTGACACTCTCTTAATCTCTCTTTTAAAAAATATAATCTTTTACGAGTATATCTTATTGCACACTGAATATTAACAGAGTTAGTCTCAGGAAATGCACAAGCATGGTCTCTTCTTTTTATCCAAGCTTGTTCACTTTTTACTAAAATATTTTTATCTCTTCTCATTATACGAGCTAATCTTTTATATACATAAGTTAACTCTTTATCTAAAGAGTAGTATATCTTTTGTCCAAAATATATAGAGTCATAAGTAATATCATATATATCTTTATTAAATCTAGCAAAAAGAGAAGTAAAACTAAATATTGCTATGACTATTATAGTTTTTCTCATTTTTACTCTTTAACTCTCTCAAGATATTTACCTTCCACAGTATCTACCTTGATTTTTTCACCCTCTA
>CAYMGA010000156.1:0-3031 GCA_964389865.1 uncultured Nitratifractor sp. | reverse complement strand
TCATATTTTTAGCAGCTAACTCTAAATTTTCTAAATCAAACTTAGAAACCATTCCTTTTTTATACAATCTTTTATTTCTTGCTAAGTTTGTTAAAACATTATTTAATTGATTTTTATTCATTTGAAGAGCCAATTGTGCTTGTGAAATACCAAGCTCAACTTGTCGTTTTGCCGCATCTATCTCTTTTGAGTCAATTTTATACAGTGGGTCTCCTTTTTTAACCATATCACCTTCAGATACTTTCATATCTTTAATAAATCCCATATATCTACTTGTAATCATCTTTTGATTATCACTTGTAACCGAACCTGTAAGCTCCAAATTTAGAGCCACTGCAAAATTTAGCAATAAAACTGAACCTAAAATTAATCTTTTCATACCTTTCCCCTTACTCATTAATTAAGTTTTGTAACTCTAAAATTTTAGCATTCTTTTTATTTTTTACTTCAAGAAGTTTCATTAACATCTCTATCTCTTTAGATTGCTTAATTAAAAGGTCTGTAATAGATGCTAACCCCTCTTTATACTTCTCTTTATAAGTATCATAAACTCTTTTAGAGAATTTATACTGCTTTTGATAACTTCTAACTTGTGCAGTTAATGTTTTTATCTGAGACTTTAATTTACTAGCTTTAAGCCACATCCCCTTTTTAGCTAAAATAACTTGTGTAGATACTTTTAAGTAATTAGTTTTAGCTTTTTCTAAAGCAGCTTTATCAGCACCACCATTAAATAGATTCATTTTAGCTTGAACTCCAACTGTGTAGAAATCTTTTTTACTTATACTATCTGGAATTAACTTTTTATCTGCATATCCATACTCTGCAAAAGCCCCAACAGTTGGTTTAAATTTTGCTTTTTCTACCTCTATTGCATCTTTTGTAATTGATTGACCAAGCCTTGCTTTTGCAACATCTAAACTTTTAGCTTCTACTATCTCTTTTGTTACTCTTGGTACTTTAGGTGTCCTTTTTGGTGCAACAATCGAGCTAACTTCTCTATTTAATAAAAATGATATAAAGTGCAGTGCTAAATCTTTATTTAATTTTGCTTCATCTAACATTGCTTCAACTTCTGCTAATTTTGCATCTACTTCTAAATAATCAGTCTCTACTGCATAACCCTCTTTTTGCATCTCTTTAATTACACTTTTAAGCTTTTTTATATTTCGTTTTATACTATTTAAATTAGATATAAAATTATTTACTAAAGCTACATCATAAAAACTCTTTTTTAACTCATATCGTTTCATACTTAAAACTTTCTGGGTATCAAGCTGACTCATTTTATAGAGCTTAGTTGTAATTTTTTTGTAATTACTTAACATTCCACCAGTATATAGTGGCACTTTATAACTAAATTTTGTAATAAAATGATTTCTAGCACTTGGATAGTTTAAATCTTTTGGTTGAATCGATAAAATAGAAGAACCTTGAGTTGCTAAACCTTGAGAAAATGCTCCAAAGTCACCACCAGAAGCTTGAGCACCCTGCCCTATTGCACCCATAAAATCAGCAAAACCAAAATCTGCAAATGAAGCACTTCTACTTTGCATCTTAAAACCAAATACATTACCTGCATCGTTAGAGCGAAGCCCTGTTATAGTTAATTCAAGCGTTCCAAAATTTTTAGCTTTTACAGCTGCAATATCATAGAACTTCATACTCTCTTCATATTTAGAAGCTTTAACCTCTAAATTACTACGCTCAAGTATATCTAAAGCACTATTAAGAGTTAATCTCTTAATACCAGCATTTAGAGTTAGTGTAGCTACTACAATTAATAGTATAAACAGTTTCAACTTTAACCCCTTTCTCTCTTAATTTTCTTTTCGAATATTAGCATAAAATAAATAGTTTTTAACTAAATTAATCTATTTAGTCAAAAAAATTTATCTAAATTAAACTTTTTTAACATTTTATAAAGGTGATTATCTCTAAAAAAGTTAAAAGTAATATAAAATATTATAGTTTTGGGATATTCCAAGATTTATAATAAGCAATTAATCTTAAAAGTGTAGCTATAATAAAAATTATGATAATAGTAAAGTAGTTTAAACAATCCAAAATTGAAAATATATGTAAAAAAAATGCAGTAATTAGGGTTACTGTCCCATAAAAACCACTCTTAAATATAAATGGAACTTCGTTAATAATTATATCTCTAACAATTCCACCACCAACACCACTTATAAATGCTAGGGCTAATACACCTGTTAAGTTATACTCTGCCTCTATTGCCAAAGTTGCACCACTTATACTAAATGCAACAAGCCCCAAAGAGTCACTTAATATAAACCAAAAATTATCTTCTAAATTTTTGTTATAGAGTTTAAAAATATACATAACGATAAATACTAAAATAATTAATAGAGCTGGTATAGTATGATTAAAGCTATATGGAACTTTTTGTAAAATTACATCTCTTATTAAACCACCACCTAGTGCAGTTAAAAACATAGAAATTATAACTCCAAGCAAATCTAGCGAATTTTTAACTCCTATTAAAAATCCACTAATTGCAAAGGCTATAATGCCAATATACTCTATAAATTCAAACATTTAATATACAAATAGCAATAGATATACCCATAAACCACTAAAAGATGTTAATGCAACAAAAAGAAATGTTATTTTACCAAATAGTTTATGTCTATTTATAGGTTTAATTTTTGCTTTAAAAAAAGTATAACTCCAAATAATTAAAGTTATAACAGCTATAATAATATGTAAAATTAATACTACTACAAAATAATTACTCGATACACTAGAATCTTCCATATAAGACTTAAAGCCACCTGTATATCTAACTAAAATCTCAAAAAATAGTACAACTAAAATAGAAAAGTAGTAAAGAAAAGTTTGCATAAATTTATGTTTTTTAATATCCCCTTTTTGAGCAAAATAGATAGCAATTGCCATTAAAAATGGTAAAAGTGTAACAATAAATGTTACAATATCCATAAAAAGTGGTGCTCTAGTATTAAAAAAACCTGTTTCTAATAATATGTTCATAAAAGCTCCTAATATA
>CAYMGA010000155.1:0-3035 GCA_964389865.1 uncultured Nitratifractor sp. | reverse complement strand
AAAAATATAAATAGATTCTTCAAATATTGATGTGGACGCATTAATTTAATTATATTCATACTCTACTCTCTAAGATACATAATTTACTATGCAATTATATCAAAATATATTTTTATTTAGTATGTTTTATCTATTAATCTCTATTTTTGCGCCATAATTATTGTATCTATCTAGAAAAATATAGCTTCCATTTGCATCATCTTTTTTTATAATAGCATAAAAACCAGAATTTTTTAATCTATCTCCATAGGCTTTTTGCACATCCTCTCGATATAAACCACTAAAACCAAAACCAACTATTTTTTTATTCATATTTAAGATTAATATATATTTAGGCGCGTATCCATCTTTAAAATTGTAGCCCCATCCAATTATATTAAGATATCTATTACTCTTTTTATAAATTTTATCAACAGATATATGAAACTCTTTATTGTAATGTATAGGCTTGTTATAATTGGAGCCAATTGGTGTGTTTAGCATATCTATTTTATACTTTAAACTTTTATTAAAAAAAGATGATTGGCTATCTCCTCTTTTCCAGTGATAAAACTCTACATTTGGATATAAGTTTCTGAGTTTGGTTTTATTTATATTGTCTATTTTTATATTTATAACAGGTTTTATATATTTACCTATATACTCTTTATATATAAACAGTTGATAAACAGTAAAAATTACACTTAATATTAATCCGAAATAAATAATCTGTTTTTTGAATCTGTTATAAAAATAGTTCGATATAAAAATATATACAGTAGTCCATGCAATTAAGGACAAAATAACATACTTATACTCATATAGTAAATGTATATTAGAGTTATAATCTTTTATAACCAATTCTATAGTATATAAAAAGAAAAACTGCAAGAAAAATAGTAACGAAATAGACCATTTTGAAGTTATTTTATTTAAAATTATTTTATATATTATAAAAAAATAAAAAAGTATTAAAGATAAACTTAATATCTTATTTAATGAGAAACAGACTCTCCCGCTTAAATTAAAAAAAGCACCGCTCAAATAAGTTAGATATGTATCTATATGCTTTAAATCAAATTGCATCAAAGAATAAACAAAATATATCAATATAGCAATAAGTAATATATTTTTAATCAGCCTTAAAGAGTTATTTAAATATATAGAAAGTGATATAAATACTATAATTACACTTAAACTTTTGATAATTAAAAAAGATAAAGTTAGTGCAATTAAAGATGTTATCAAATATAGATATTTTTTGGATTCATAAAAATATACTATAAAGTAAAATGATAAAAGAGCTAGAAAATACCCCATTATTAACAACTCGTTAAAGTTCCACAAAATACTAACTTCATTAGTAAGATTAAAAATTAATATAAACGATAATACTTTTATAAATAAAATATATTTTTTATTGTAGTTGTATTTAAATATATTGTTGATATATATTAATAATATATAAAATATACCGAATACAGAAAAGAAGTTTGCCAAAAATAAGACTATAGGGTTTATATCTTTTAAATTTATATTTTTAAGCGTTTCCGGCCAAAATTTCCAATTATTACTAGATATAAAATCTGTTAATGTGCTATTGCTGTGCAGGTGCCAATATTCTAAAATAGTAAAAAAATAATCAATAAAAATATATAGATAGAATATGGTAAATATAAAAGTTGCAACCTCTATTTGTCTATTTGTTATTTTCATTTATATACTCGATTTTCAATAAGTTCTTTACACTGTTTTGGATTTAGTGTTATGTGCCAAGCGCCATGTTTAGAACCTGCAAAATGGATAGGAATACTGTAGCTATTTTTGCTATTTGCGCAATTGTGTAGATGTTGTCTCCAATTTAAGTATTCACTCTCTTTGCAAAATATCTGCATTGATGTTATCATAGAGAGGATAATTATTGTTATCGAAATATACTCAAAATATATATTTTTATTAGAGATATATATAATTAACCAACTTAAAACAATATAAATATAGAAAAAATATCTCGGACTTGTATATGTAATTTCAAAATGTGTTCTATAAAGAGTTGAAGCCAACATAGCAAATAGTAAGTAGTAAAAAATATATATCCACTTATCTTTATAGCTAACTACTAGCGCAACTAATAAAAAAATTAATAGTGCCACCCCTCCATACAAGAGTAGTGTAAAATCTTTTGCAATCCAATTGGAGTAGTCACTCATAAGTAAAGCACCAAGATAATATTTTCCAAAGTAAAAAGCTATATATCCATTAAAATATAAATTTTTAATAATCTCTATAGTAAAATGTGTATTTGTATCTATAGCATGTTGGTTTAACATGATATTTAGTTGTATAAAAGATAATATTATAGATATAATTAGTGTAATAAGTTCTTCTTTTTTGTTTTTTAAAATAATTAACCTATATATTTGAACTGGTATTAAAGTTACTATTATTGGAGAAGATAAGCCCCCAATAATAAGTAAAATATTCTTTAATAACTGATTTTTTTGCTCTTGCCAAAGAGCAACTAATAATATAAATATACCTGCAAACCAAAAAGTATATAGAGGTAAACCATATACCTCTGCATAAGCAGGAATAAAATATATAATTATTGCAGATAGAATTTTGTGCTCTAAAATAGTTGGTGCATAGACAACTATTAGAGATACTACTATTATAAATACCCAAGTTATATATGTGCTTATTTCCGGATAATATAGTGGAGATATACTCATAGATATATTGGTAATAATTTTAGAAATAGTTATATAATAACCTTGCACTGGCTCAAAAAGATTAAACCAACCACTATCTAAATAAGAGACTAAATTAATAGTTCCATCTTCATTCCAAATATCAGGATGTATTAACTGGTCTCTCCTTTTTAAGAAAAGAAGTATAAAAAAGAGTATTGAGAGTAAAGCGACTTTCTTTTTTTTATACAATTTAGTTATTTTCATATATTAATAGTTAATAATTAATATATATAATCAGATAATGCTTCAAACCACTTATCTGCCATTTTTTTATACCCTTGTTTGTTTGGGTGTGTATATTCT
>CAYMGA010000154.1:1587-3069 GCA_964389865.1 uncultured Nitratifractor sp. | reverse complement strand
TATTGTCATAGTAGCTTTTGCTTACTTTTATGTTTGGTTCGTCGTTGAGCCTCTTCTCTTTTGTTGTATAGTGGATATTACTATTTTTGTATCTTAATCTTAATTCACCTACCATAATTTGACCAGAGTTGAGTGTAAATTTTAAATAAGATATATTTGTAGTATTTATTTCATTACATATCCACTGAAATGAATTTACAGAATCTTTTTGAGTGTTAAAGAGTAGATTCCATCTATTATTCTTTTTAAATTCTATATTAAATAAAGCATTTTTATTAATTAATGGATAGTAGCATATCTCATCAATAGTTTCTCCCTCAATATCTTTCAATAGAAAACCATCACCTTTATAATTAAGGGTAAAATATGTTTGAGGTGATTGGATTGTACCTAATTGGTATAGAGCTAAATAGAAATAAGTAACAATAAGTAGAAAGAGGGTAATCCAGATATGCGAAAGTTTAAGCTTTAAAATCATTTTAAAGCTTAAAAATTATGTTTTAGCGTGACTTTCTTTTTTAGACGCTTAAATCGTATTGATTTCCAGTTCTCTATCTCTTTTTTTAATAAGTATTTTTTTATATCATCTTTAATTGCATTAAAGTTTTTTTGTTCAGCACTATATTTTTTTAAAATATATGCTATTATATATTTACCATTTGATTCTAAAACTTTAGGGAGAATAGCATTCTCTTTGGCATTATAGTACACTTGAAAATTATTAGTATTTTTTTTAACTATAAGACCTATATAGCCACCATGTTTTGCATTTACTTGGTCTATACTATATTTTTTTGCAAATTTTGAAAAAAGTTGAATATTATTTTTATCTATTTTCTTAATGATTTTATCTGCTAATTTTTTATTATCTAATATTATTACTGATAATTCTACTCGTTTAGGATAAAAGAAACCTCTCTTATTTTTTTTATAAAATTCATAAGCTTCTTTATCTATATTATGATTTTCTTTTAGAAGTTCATTATAAGCAATAGTATCAACTATAATTTTTTGTTTAAAAAACATCTTTTTAAATGGAGATAGAATCTCACCTATTCTCTTTTGTTTATTTTCTTCTCTTTTTATATTTTTTTCTATTTTTTCTTTATATTCCAATTGTTCAAGCTTTAAACCATCTAATAATAGCTTATAAAATACATATTTAGATGCAAATCTTTTTTGTAATTCTATTGAAAAAGTTTCAAATTTTTTTGGAAAGATATTTTTTGTATAGTTGATGTCATTAATAGAGAAAAGTGTTTTTGAATTATCTGAAATTAATTCAGTTGCATAAATAGAAGTAGAGAAAATAGTGAAAAATAACAATATCTTTTTCATATAAAATACCTTAGAAGTTTTTAAAAGTAATTATAGAACAATACACTTAAAATAGAGAATAAATAAAAATTTGAGGGGAAAGACATCTTCTCTTTCTAAGGAGAAGATATCGTATTCTAAACCTTAATTAAAAGGTAGAGGATT
>CAYMGA010000154.1:0-1487 GCA_964389865.1 uncultured Nitratifractor sp. | reverse complement strand
TGGTGCTAACTCTTTTTTTACATCACCATTACATCCTATAAACATCAATATAGTACTAACAAAAATTAATATCATTTTAAAGTTATTTTTCATAATCTAATCCTTATTCTGTTACAGAGTAAACCCAATTAATTTGAGACTCTCCATCTATATCAGTACTTGTCATTTGAGTTACAATAGCTGGTAACTTCTTAGCATTATTATTTATTGCTAAATCAATATATCCAGCTAATTGAGTACCTGACTCTGTAAATACTGCTTCAAATCCCTCTGTAAGTGTCTTATAATTTAATACTGCAAGTTCTGCTCCATATCCATCTGGATCAGCTATAACTACTGGTGTTCCAGTAAGAGGTGAATTTAATGAACCAAATTCTGCATCAGGAACTTTCTCTGGAGTAATGGTACCTTCATCATCTGTCCAAGGTGTTCTACTTAAGCCAAACTCTCCCCATGTATTAGATGAAATCTGTTTACCCTTCCAATAATTATCACCTTGACCAGCCATTTGTAGTGCTCTCTTCATTGGTTGAGTTAGTAGAAGTGTTGCATGATTAGTCTCTGATTCTTTTTTATCAAAAGTAAAATAAGTTTTAGAGATTTCGAATGTTTTAGCATCTTTTCCAATACCAGTAACATCATATTTCTCACCATCAATTCGTCTATCTTGGATAGATGCATACTCACCCTCTGCCCATAACATAACTTTACCATTTTCAACATAGTTAGCTAATGCTGTTGCTGGTAATAAAAGGGATCTTTTGTCTCCTGTATGAGAAATAGATACCTCTCCAAATAGTGCATCACCTGATGGTGAAGTAAAAGTTGCTTTACGTTTCCATAAACCTGTAAAGTTATTAGCATCTGCTGTACAAGTATTTTTTTGGTTTGGTGCAAGGATTGTACCCAAATTAATAGCTGTACCATTACTTACATAAGCTGCATTAGGCTTAAGATTAAAAGTTTTTCTCCAAATTGGATCAGCCGTGTTGCTTGTATTTAGTTCTCTACAAACATCTAATGTTTTTCGATAATCTTTAAAAAGTTCTGTATGTTTAAGGTGATAGACTTTTGTATCAACTTCTGCATCACCTGTTCCTTCTTGTTCCATCATAGCATAGATAACTACATATCCAGCAGGTGCTGTTGAATTAAATGGCGCATTAAATGGCGCAGCTTCAGTGGCAAATTTTACATCATCTTTACTAATTCCACCTGTAGGATCTTTAACTACTCTAGCAATTGAACCATCTGTTGATGTTACTTTACCGTCTTTAATCGTGAACTTCGCTGTATCATGAGGAGAAAGATAAAGGTTGAAGTCTAGCAACTCTCTAGAGTTATCTTGTGCATAAAGAACAGCTTTTGCAATAATAGCCACTCCTTTTGTATTTCGAAGACTAATCTCTGTTGACCAACCATCAGCACTTTTAAATGCTGGATAGATTAATGCATTTCCCTTCATATTAGTACTTAAGTTTAAGTCA
>CAYMGA010000153.1:0-3083 GCA_964389865.1 uncultured Nitratifractor sp. | reverse complement strand
CACAGTGTTAGAAGTAACTTTAAACAACTTGGCTTAGATATAGACAAAATTAGAGGCGATAAAGAGATTAAATAACTACTATTTATGACCAAAGCAATCTTTTGCTTTGGATTATGCTATAATTTATATATGAAAAAAATATATTTCCCATTAATTACATTTTTTGTAACTATATTATTAATTTTATTTGTATTCTATAACCGATATAATAGTGATTATAAAGAGCAAAGAGTTAATGAAGCAATATCTAAAAATGTTGATATATTATACGAAAACCTATCATATGAAAAGATGTATGCTCAATCTTTAGCTATTATGCTCTCTAAAGATAATACAATAATAAAATCATTAAAAGAGAATAATCAAAAATTAGCTTTAAAAAGATTAAAAGAGTTTTTACAAGAGTTAAAAATATCTGCAAATATTGATTATATAGATATTCAAATTCATACAAAAGATTTAAAAGCATTTGCAAGAAGTTGGGATAGTAGAAATTATTTTGGAGAGAGTTTAAAAAGCTTTAGAAAAGGTCTTGTTAAAGTTGCTAAAACAAAAAAGAGTTTTGTTTCGATAGAACTTGGAAAAAGACTTAATATAAAAGCAATTTCTCCTATTTTTGAAAATACAAATTATATTGGTTCTATCGAAGTAATTAGTGGTTTTAAGGGATTAAAAAAACATTTAAAAAAGTTTGACTTAGCAATATTAGGATTACTTGAAAAAAAATATTTAAAAATTGCTATTGATTTAAAGAATAATCAAAAAATTGATAACTTTGTAGTTATTGAGAAGCAATTTAATAAGGAACTTTTTAAAATATTACAAAATAATACTCAAATATTTAAAAAAGATAGATTTTTTTATAATATAAATAATAAAATTATCACTATATTACCTATGAAAAATATAGGTCTTGATGATATTGGACTAATAGTGCTTATGATGCCAAGCCTTACAAATCTTCAATCTTTTCCAAGTAGAGATTATGAGAAAGAAAATAGAGAATATCAATTTAATAAAAGTAGTAGAAAGGTGATTATAAAATGAAGATATTACTACTTGAAGATGATTATCTATATAAAGAGAGTATTAAAGATTTTTTAACAGATATTGGTTATGAAGTAAAAGATTTTGAAGATGGACAAGAGGCATTAGATGCAATTTATGAAACTATTTTTGATTTGCTGTTATTAGATGTAAGAACTCCTTCAATTAGTGGATTTAATCTTTTAAAAAAGTTACGCAAAGATGGCATTAAAACTCCTGTTATTTTCTTGACTTCTTTAACTGATATAGATAATTTAAGTAAAGGTTATGAGCTAGGATGTAGTGACTATATAAGAAAACCTTTTGAATTAAAAGAGTTACAATATAGAATAGAACAGACAATAAAAACATCTTTATATCGAAGTAATGAAGATGTTATAGAGTTAAAAAATGGTTTTAGTTTTAATATAGTAAAAGAGGTTTTATATAAAAATAATAAAGAGATAAACTTAAGTTCAATCGAAAAAAAGCTAGTTGCTACTTTGGTAAAAGAGAGAGGTTACTATCTATCACTCGATGTATTACAAGAGCTAGTATGGGATGGTAAAGATATAAGTTATAGTGATATTAGAATGTCAATCTCAAGAGTTAGACAAAAATGTAAAGAAGACTTTATTCAAACAAAAAAAATGGTAGGATATAGGGTTGAATAGTTCTATATTTACTCAAAAAAGGCATATTGGATTTCAAGTATTAATATTAATTTTAATAGTTCTTCTACCTCTTCACTTCTATATACAAAGTGAAAAAGAGAATATAGAATTAAAAGCTCAAAAAAGCCTACAAATATATGCAAATAAAGTAGCAAATTCAATATATAAATTTTCTAATAGTAATGAAACAGAGTTTTTTTTCCCTCGCTCAAATATTTATAAAAGTGCAATTTATACTATCGATAAAAAGCTTATATTTTCACTTTTCCCTAAACCAATAAATTTAGATGATTTACAAAATAGCAAAAAGTATAGTTACTATATTTTTAACTTAAAAGATAATATATTTAATGCTTCATATCTTTTGGTTGCTAAGAAAAAAGATTATGCACAACTTATAGTAAATGTTGTTGCAATTTTATCTGTTACTGTAATGCTTGTTTTTTTAGCAATATTTTCTATTATTAAACAAAGTCAAAAACCATATAAAGAGTTAAATAAATATCTAGAAAATTTTATGAAAGATGCAATGCACGAATTAAAAACACCAATGGGTGTAATGCTTTTAAATTTAGATGGTTTAAGTTCAATATATAAAGATAATAAAATGATAAAACGAGCAAAATCAGCTTTGAAAAATATGATAGTTATATATGAAGATTTAGAATTTTTTGTCAAAAATAAACAAATAAAACATCCAAAGCAAACTATTAATTTATCAAATTTTTGTCATGAAAGAGTAAACTTTTTTAGCGATTTATTAGAACAAAAAAAAATAGAAGTTATAAAAAATATTCAAGATAATATAAATATTAATTTTAGTCCCATAGAATTATCAAGAATTATAGATAATACCCTATCAAATGCTATTAAATATTCAAAAAGTAATACAAAAATAAAAATAAACTTAAGAAAAAATAGTAAACAAATAATATTATCAATAATAGATGAAGGTCGAGGTATAAAAGATACAAAAAAGATATTTAATAGATATTACAGAGGCGATAGAATCTCTGGAGGTTTTGGAATCGGTTTAAATATTGTCAAACAAATATGCAATAATAATGGGATTAAAATCGAAGTAAAATCTAAAGAACAAGAAGGAACTGAGTTTAAATATATTTTTTCTATTTATATATAGTTTACCCCCCTAAATTTATCTTAGGGGTCTTGATTTATGTTTTATGGTGTACTAAATAAGTATCTAGTAAAAAATAAACACAAATAACTTTCAAAGGAGAAGAGGGGTAGAGAAAGTAACAACATATTATCTATACACCTCTACACCTATACCCTTTGATATTATATTCGATTTTAGGTTATTGCTTTTAATGGCTGAGACAGATTTTTTATGGTCTCTAAAATTCAAACTCTTAACCCCTT
>CAYMGA010000152.1:0-3125 GCA_964389865.1 uncultured Nitratifractor sp. | reverse complement strand
GTGTATCATCACCCATAGCACCTGTTGTCTCTTTGCCCTCAATAATCATTGGCTTAATAATATCTTTTAAAACCTCTTGAGTATAATTAAAGTATCTCTGTTTTGCTCTAAGTTCATCTTTTGGGAACTTCTCTACATTAATTTTAAGCTCTTTTACACTATGAGCAAACTCTTGCAGATAACTCATATGCTCATTTAACCACTTAGAGTATGGATATAAATCTTTAATATAATTATCTATCTCATCTGTTTTAATAACTCTACCATATTTTAAATCTAAACCAATCATTTGACCAGATTGCAATCTTCCTCTATCTACAATATCACTCTCAGGAATATCTAAAACTCCATACTCAGAAGAGATTAATAGAGTATCATCTTTTGTAACAATATATTTTGCTGGTCTTAGTCCATTTCTATCTAATACACATCCTATATATCTACCATCTGTAATACTAACAGCTGCTGGTCCATCCCAAGGCTCAAAGCATGTACTTGCATACTCATAAAATGCTCTAAGCTTACTATCCATAGTTGTAGAGTTATGCCAAGGTGCAGGAATAACAGAACGAACAGCTTTAAAGAAATCGACTCCATTTACAAGTAAAAACTCTAAAAAATTATCTAAACTAGCTGAGTCACTAGCACCATCTTGCATAATTACATCTCTAATTCTATCTAACTCATCTTTTGTAAATACATCAGACTCAGCAATTGCCAATTTAGCTTTAGCATTAAATCTATTTGCTGTAATAGAGTTTATCTCTCCATTGTGTGCAATTGTTCTAAATGGCTGTGCAAGTCTCCATTGTGGCAGAGTATTTGTAGAAAATCTTTGGTGAAATAGACAAAAAGATATTTTAAAATCTTTATTAGCTAAATCACTATAACACTCTTTAATATGCGTAGGCATTACAAGCCCTTTATAAGATATAACCTTAGAAGAGAATGATGGAATATAAAAATCTTTATCATCTTTTAATGCTTTTTCTATCTCTAAACGACTCAAATATATTAATGCATCAAATCTTTCATTTGCAACTATAGAATCTGGCACAACAATTAATTGCTTAATATTTGGCAGAGTCTCAATTGCTTGTTCACCAAGTGCATTTGTATTTACAGGAACCTCTCTATCAAAAAGCACTTTTAAATCATTATCTTGTAACTTTTGTTTAATTACACTAAAGTTATCACTATTCTTAGAAAAAACAACCATAACAGCATACTGGTCTGGTAACTCAACACCAGCCTCTTTTGCCCTTTTTCTAAAAAACTTTTTAGGCATAGATAGCAATAGTCCACTACCATCACCAGTCTTACCATCAGCAGCAATTGCACCACGATGCATCATACGAGAGAGTGCAGTAATCGCATCTTCTAAATTTTTATGAGATGGCTCATTTTTAATAGAAGCCAAAAGCCCAAAACCACAGTTATCTTTAAAAGCTCTATAGAGTTCTTGCATATTCAAAACCTTACAATTGGAGTTTAAAGGAAGATACAGAGAGTATTAAAAGCAATTACAAAACTCCCCATCTATACTCTTCCAAGTGGATTAGAGTATAACTAAAAAGTGGTTAAAACTTGATTACTCCTTAAATATAGATAGTAATTGTGGGTATAAATGATACTTTTTTACAATCTTAAAAATATCATAATATAAAAAATGTTACTAATCTACAAATCTTGGAGTTGCTCTTTTACATCTATGTAAAGCAGCAATTGCTGCTTGATTTGTTGGATAGTGTCCAAAGTGAGCTTTGCCTAAACTAGAACAACTTTGAGAGTATCTTTTACACCCATTATACCTTAAATATGCAATACCATTTGATATATACCTAACTCTACTATTATAACAAACATAATGTTTTGATACACTAGGCTTATTTATAATAACATAATCAACTCCATTAGCATCTTTAACTTCTAAAATATCTGCACTTAATATACTCACACCAATTACCAATATAGATAAAAATAACTTTTTCATTAAATTCCTCCCAATTATTGTAAATCCTATTATATCAAAAAAATATCAATAATTCGATAATATCGATTTAAATTTCAACTAATTCCAAAGCTTTTACTTTAACATATGCACTTTTAGGTTTGAAGTTATGTTATATATTACGAAGTAAAACTCCGTAATAAAAAAATATTGCTTTAATAGCTAACAAATAATTTTTATGGTCTCTCCCCAAATTCAATAGTCCAATAGATTTTTTCTTTATCTCTATATGCTGAAACACCAATTTGTCTAAACCTTGGATTTATTAATAAAGATAAATGTTTTGGAGAGTGTTGAAAATTATCCATAGCATGTATAAAGTGAAAGTAGTTATCTCTGTTTCCAACAATTCTATCTTTTGTACATGCTAATATCTCACCTACTAACTCCCCTTTATTCAATGGATATCCAAATTTAATAATTCTTTCGTAAAAATTACTACCACGAGCATTAGATTTTCTTGCTAAATCTGTAGCTCTACCAGAACCAATATGTCCTAAAAAGTTATTAGTTGCCATATCACCAGAGTGAGCACTAGCTGCATTCTCTAGTGGTTGAGACCATACTAAAGCACCAGCACCTCTACTTGCCCTAAAAGAATTTATATAATTTAAAATTTTATCTTTTATTGGTGTTAAATCAACACTGTGTGCATTATAGTTCACACGACCAGCTAAATGAGAATAAACTAGCGTAGGTCGAACACTACCACTATCTCTATCTATTTCACTCATACTTCTTGAAATTTTTATAGAAGGGGTATTTCTACTATCATACAAATCTACACTATTAACACCTCTAGTTGGCACTATCCTATATGGGTAGCTATAAGCTGCTGGAGCTTTAGTAACTTTTTTACTATAAGCTTTACTATATTTATAACTTTTTGGATGTACTTTTTTATGAGTAGCACAACCATTAGCAAATATCATAAGACCTAATATTACAACTGCGTTTATACTCTCTCTACTTAATCTCATATCTATCTCCTTAGTAATCATTAAGAAAATATTACCGTATAATGGAAATAGATATTAAATATATGTCATATTTTTATATTTTTTTATGATTTTAATTACTCTCAAAATTCTTGCTTTAAAATAATATATTTTAA
>CAYMGA010000151.1:0-3127 GCA_964389865.1 uncultured Nitratifractor sp. | reverse complement strand
TTTTTAGGTCCATCAATGGTGTTTACCAATGTAATAAACCCAAGAGCATTCATTCAAAGAAAAGATGAGTTTAAAAAGACTCTACTTAAAAAAGGATGCTCAATAGGAGCAAATGCTACAATTGTTTGTGGAGTAACAATTGGAGAGTATGCCTTAATTGGAAGTGGAGCAGTTGTAAACAGAGATGTTAAGCCATTTGCTTTGATGGTAGGAGTTCCAGCAAGACAAATTGGTTGGGTTGGAATTAGTGGCAATACATTAGAGTTTAATGAAGAGGGGGTAGCAGAGGATGAGTTTGGGCAATATAATTTACTTGATAACTCAATAGATTTTATACCTAAAAATTAAATTTAATTCTTTATATTTCATATTGAAATATAAAGTAAGCAAAAATAACTCTAAAAGATATAATTTCCTAAAATAAAGTATTAATCTAAGTTCAATGAAATATCAATATTTTAAATGATAATCTTTTTTTTAAAATAATTATCGAATTGTATATAAATAACTTTTTTTGAATTTAATTTAAAATTTCTTTGCATTCTTTAGCTTATATGGCTATGATACTCCATCGAACTCAGGTTAATATAAGTAGCTAGTAGAAATTAAACACAAATAACTTTCAAAGGAGTAGAGGGGGAGAGGAGAAGAGGTGTATAGAGAGTAATATCATATTATAGTTTTATTATCTCTACTCCTTCACACCTCTACACCTATACTCCTGTGATATCTACTTATTAGGAGAAATTGTGCTATTTAATAGTTTTGGATTTATATTTATATTTTTGCCAATATCTTTTTTTATTTACTTTTATTTAAATAGAGTTAATTTTGTAAAAAGTGGTAGGTACTTTCTACTCTTAAGTAATTTAACATTTTATAGTGCTTGGAATATTGCATATTTACCATTAATTTTAATAAGTGTAATTTTTAATTACTATAGTGGTAAATTATTAATAGAAAGTAATTTTAATAAAAAAAGAGTATTAATATTTTCTATTTTTATAAATTTATTAGTTTTAGGATATTTTAAATATACAAACTTTTTTATAGATAATTTGAATTTAATAACACAATCTAATATAAAACTTTTAAATATCGCTCTTCCTTTAGCAATATCATTTTTTACTTTTCAGCAAATTGCATATTTAGTTGACTCTTATAGAGGTAAAATAGTAGAGTCAAATTTTTTAGATTATGCTATTTTTGTCACCTTTTTCCCTCAACTTATTGCTGGTCCAATAACTTATTATAAAGAGATTACTCCACAATTTAATAGTAGAGAAAAACTTTATATCAATTTTTCTAATATACAAAAAGGGATTACTATTTTTGCAATTGGTCTATTTAAAAAAGTTATAATTGCAGATACATTTGCTATATGGGCAAATAGTGGTTTTGATAGCACTCAGACACTATCTTTTTTTCAAGCTTGGTCAAGCTCTTTATCTTATACATTTGAACTATATTATGATTTTAGTGGATATACAGATATGGCAATAGGTATAGCCTTGTTATTTAATATTAAATTGCCTATCAATTTTAATAGCCCATATAGAGCATTAAGTATAGAGGATTTTTGGAGAAGATGGCATATAACTTTAAGTAGATTTTTAAAAGATTATATCTATATACCTCTTGGTGGTAATCAAAAAGGTTGGATGAGAGAGTATATAAATATATTTATAACTTTTTTACTAGCTGGAATATGGCACGGTGCTGGTTGGACATTTATTCTTTGGGGTTTATTACATGGAGTTGCATTAATTTTAAATAAAATCTGGAAAAGATTAGGATTTAAACTTCATAAATTAGTAGCATGGTTTATTACATTTAATTTTATTAATGTTTCATGGGTATTTTTTAGAGCTAAAGATATTGATGATGCACTGAGAGTATTAAAAGGAATGGTAAGTATTCATTCAATTGATGCACCCAATTTAATAAATTTTAGTTGGATAGCAATAGTTATTATATTAATATTTATAAAAAATAGTTATGAAATTACAAACTCTCAACTATTAAGCAATAATAAAAAAGTATATGTAGCTTCATTTTTTATAATGTTAGCAATATTACAACTATTTAATATGCAACTTTTAGAAAATAGCTCATCAAAATTTATATATTTTGAATTTTAGGATTTATTATGATAAAAAAAATTATATTTATTTCTATACTTCCAATTATAGTTTTAATATCATTTGAGATTTTTTTAAGATACTCTCCTTATATGTATGGAACTTCGCCCGTTATATATGATAAAGATATTGGAATGTGGCATAAATCAAATTATAGTGGTTATACAGTTCAAGATTGCTATAAAAATAGATATATCTTTAATAAATTAGGATTACCAAAAAATATATATAAATATGATACAAATAAAAAAGATGTCATTTTACTAGGTGACTCTTTTGTAGAAGCTCTAATGATAAAAAATAGAAATATAATACATAACTCATTAGCAAAAGAGTTTAATCATAAATATAATTTCTTAAATTATGGTCTATTTGGCACAACAACTATTCAACACGCTATGATTTTAAAAGATAAGGTTAATTTAAATAGAGTTAAATATATATTACATTTTGTAAATATCGAAGATGACCTTTTTGAAATTAAAACTCAAAATAGCACAACTCTATCAAGACCAAAAATTAATATAAAATTTAAAACTTTAAATAATTATACAATAATATATCCAAGAGAAAAAAGATTTTATGATACAGTTAGTGATATATTAGGAAATTATCAACTATATACATTTAGTAAAAAATCTATAAGGTATCTATTAGATTTTATAAAAAATAGTAATAAAAATATAGATGTAAATAGTAGTGAATCTATTGAAGATTTTACTAAAGAGTGGCTTAGTCTAAAGGGTGGAATATATCTAATAAATAAGTATGCTAAATCTCATAAAATTAAATATAGAGTTATTGTTTCATCTACAAATCGTAAAAATAAAAATATAATAAAAGATTTTTTAAATAGAGAAAAAATAAAATATATCTTTTTAGATGAAGCAGCAAAAAAGATGAATATAAAAATAACACTATATAATTGTGACAATCACTGGGATGATAAAGCCCACCAACAAATTGCCAAAATAGTAAAAAAATTT
>CAYMGA010000150.1:0-3147 GCA_964389865.1 uncultured Nitratifractor sp. | reverse complement strand
CATCTAATTTACCGTATGGTAATGCATAACCAAGATCTAATCTTACGATTTTTTGTTTACTATTTACTGCATCGATATCACCACCAAATGCTGAGAAAGAGTTACCCCAGAATGCACTTGATCCACCAGCAGCTAAAGTTAAAGCACCACTTTTTAGGTAAGCACCAGTTAATTTAATATCTAAACCATTAAGGTTAGTTTTAGCAAATGCTGCTACAGCAGTTGTTGCTTTAGAACCAGAAGCTTTAGCATAAACAGTTTGAAGACCTAAATCTACACTACCTGCTTTAGTTACAGCAGACGCCCATGCAACAGTAGCTTTTGCAGGTTTAGTTACAAAATATAAACTACCAGTTAAAGTTGTATTAGCAATAGATTTATTTTGTGCAGTTAACATAAATAAACCTTTGTTATTTTTACCATTAACTGGTTTAAAGTCTGCACCTGTACCAGCTTTTGCTACCCATGCACCAACTAAAGTTGTATCTGCAAGGTCAGTATTAACAACTACAATACCTTCAAATGTATTATCTTTTACATTTGCAGTGCTATCTGTCCATGCCCATGGAGATAGAGACTTAGGAAGTGCTTGACGACCAGCTTTGATTGCTGTATTACCATTTTTATAAGTTAAATATAATTGAGAAAGCTCTGCAGTCTCTTTTGGACTTGCTTCACCAACTTTTTTGAAACCTTTAATCGCTGCAACTTCAGCACCTAAACCAAAACCATAACCTAATTGTTTTTCAACACCTAAATCAATACCAACAAATAATTTGTTTAGTTTTTTATTGAAAAGTTTTTTTCCTGCTGCATTACTATTAGCTTCATATCTAGCTGCAATGCTACCATAAAAATCACATGCTGCTGGAGCAACTGTTGGTTGAACTACTGGAGCTGCTGGAGCGATGTTACCACCTGCAAAAATAAATCCTGACGCTACTACTGAAAGTAATAAACCTTTTTTCATTGTAAATCTCCTTGTTTTTTTGTTTACATTGGTAGTATATCATAATTTTTTTTAAGAAGTCAATAAAATTAACTAAAATAGAATAAAAAGTAAACAAAATATTAATATCTGTTAACTTTGTTACTTTTTTTCAATCCTTTTTTTTAAAAGCTTTTGATTTTCCGGATTATTTAGTAGAGATTGTAGGGATATTTCTTCGAAATTCTCTTCTTTTATTGTTGGCTCAAAATAGTTAATGTGTAAAACATCTTCATCTAATACTATTTGCATTATAGCTTCTAGTGGTATTTTTAATACAGAGCCATAGTTACTATTTCCAAAACCTGCTTCAAATATTAGATATTCATCTGTTAACCTTGCACTCTCTTTTGTATATCCACTTATTATAAATAGAGAACTTTCATCAAAAGTTGCTATATCTTCAGGAATTTCGGGGTTAAATTCTATAACATTTGTATAGCTAATAATCATAAAGTCTAAGTTTTTAATTAATAAAAATTCTAAAGTATTGTAACAATTTTTTATTACTAACTCTTTATATGCCTCTTCTTGATAAATTTTATCACTCATTTTAAACCTTTAATATATTAAAACCAACCATTGCATTAAGTGTTGCTAAGTTAGAGTAGTTTATTAAATCCTTATAGTGTATTCTTTTTTGCTTAATTTTAGATAAATCTAAAAGTTTTTCTCTATATGTTCCATTTAATAGAGGTTTTGTAGGAGTGTACCATATATTGTCTTCTTTAGATTTTAAGGCTATATTTGCTATTGTGGTATCTGTTAAAAATCCATTTTTTAGTAGTATAAATTCATCTATATTAGGATAAACTTGTGATAGTTTATTAAATAGTTCTCTATTTGTAAATTTAAAATTATACTCAAAGTCACCAATCTCTACCAATTTAATTGATTTAATCGATTTTGCTTTATATATATAGTAAGATATATCTTCTATACCACTACTACTATATATTACTTTTATTTTATGCAAATTTATTGTAGGTTTTAAAATTTTAGATAAATTAATATCACTTTTTTTATTAAATAACTCTTGAAAAGTTCTATTTAATCGTTTTTGATGATACTCTAAATTAAAAATTAAGCCATTTTGGCTTTTTATTGTTTCAAATAGTTTATTGCAACGATTTGAAGGTAAAGTAAATTTTATTGGTTTAGTATCAATTTGTATCACTTAAATAACTCTGTACTTAAATATCTACTAGCACTATCTGGCATAACTGTTACAATATTTGCACCCTTTAAATTATATCTTTTAATATATTCTGTAATTCCAGCTAAGTTAGCACCACTTGAGATTCCTACAAAAAGTGCCTCTTTTTTGGCTAACTCTTTTGCATTCTCTATTGCACTATTTGAGTTTACATCTACAACTTCATCTAAAATATCTAAATTTAAGTTTTTTGGAATAAAACCTGCACCAATTCCTTCAATTTTGTGAGCACCTTTTGGTTTACCACTAATTACTGCACTCTCACTTGGCTCAATTGCAACTATTTTAACACTCTCTTTTTTCTCTTTTAAAAACTTACCAACACCACTAATTGTGCCACCTGTTCCAACACCGGTTATAAATATATCTATATTTGGCAAACTCTCATAAATTATTGGTGCAGTAACCTCATAGTGAGCTTTAATATTTGCAGGGTTTTCAAATTGATTTAGCATAATAGCCCCACTTTTAGTTAACTCTAAAGCTTTATTAATAGAGCCTTGCATCCCTTCACTTGCAGGTGTTAGCACCAAATTTGCCCCAAAATGCTTTATAGTAGCTCTTCGCTCGATACTCATAGACTCAGGCATAACAATAGTTAAATCTATCCCCATCTTGGCACAAACCAAAGCTAAACCAATACCCGTATTGCCACTTGTTGGCTCTACAATAGATTTAACACCTTTTAAATCTTTTACCATATAGTATGCAATTAAATCCTTTATTGAACCACCCGGATTTAAAAAGTCGCATTTAACAAAAATATTGTTATTAAGCTCTTGACTTATTTTTTCAAGTTTAACAAGAGGTGCTTTTCCAATTAAGTTTAATATATCCATTTTAAAACCTGTTTTTATTTTAATTTTACTCTAACTTTCTTATTTTAAACTGACTAAATATTATTTTGTTAATAAGTAATAACCTAAAATTAAGGATAATATAA
>CAYMGA010000149.1:0-3152 GCA_964389865.1 uncultured Nitratifractor sp. | reverse complement strand
ACCACTTGCAAAAGATGATAGTGTAAGTTTAAACCAAGATACAAATATAGAGATAGATGTATTAAGTAACGATAGCGATGTAGATGGAGATACTATAACTATTAAAGCAATCAATAAAAACCCAACACACGCAACAGCAGTAATAAAGGGTAATAAAATACTTTATACTCCAGAAGCAAACTACAAAGGGAGTGATAGCTTTAAATACTTAATAGAAGATGCACAAGGAGCAACAAGCGAAGCAGAAGTTAGTGTAAGTGTAAAAGAGACAAACCAGGTAAAATATAATCCATATTTACCTAAATTGGTAATAGATAAAAATAAAATTGTTTATGCAGCTCCATATGGAAGTGGTGATGGTAGTAGCAAAAAAAATCCTACATCATTAAAAAGTGCATTAGAAAATGCTCAAGAGGGGCAAACTATTATAGCTTTAGATGGTACATATAAATTTCATGTACATTTAAGTAAATTAGTTAATGTAAATATTTTAAGCGAACATAAATATGGTGCTAAGATAGATGCAGGTATAGATACGGTAATAGATTTTAACTGGAAAGCAAATGTTCACGATGTATATATAAGAGGATTTGAAGTTTATGGAGAGGGTGGTGATAATGATAGAAGTACATTTATTTTCCATCCTGGTACTTCTAAAGATGGAAATATATATAATGTATATTTAGCAGATTTAAATATGCATAATCTATTTATGGGATTATATTCAGGTTTGCATTCACACGATATAACTATGGATAGATGTATGTTCTATGATGGTACAATGTCATATATTTGGTATATGATGGGCTTTCATCAAACTGTTCAAAATAGTGTAATGTATAATAACCCTTATTACAATTTATCGCTTAGAGGGCACTACCCATTAAATGAAGATTATCATTATAATGCTAGCAATACAAAAGTAATAGATAGAGATAAAAAATATTTAGCACCTAATGATTGGACTCATCTAATTAGAAATAATACATTTGGAGCAACCACAAAAGTAAGAGAGGGTGGTGAGGTATTTGGAATCTTTTATGGAGATACACATGAAGGAGAAGATAGAGCAGAAAAAGCTTATTTGCCACCACAAAATATACTTATAGAAAATAATATATTTGCTGATACTATAAAGAATAAAATACCTATAAAAATAGCTGCTTGGGGTGGTATAAATCAACATAAAGTAAATAGTATTGATGGAATAGTAATAAGAAATAATATGACTAATAGAGAGATATTAACTTATGATGATGAAGATAATGGACCAGGTACATATATAGAAGAGAACAATACATTAAATATAGATGATTTTGGTTTTGTAGATAGCCAAAATTGGAATTATGAACTTAAAGAAGGCTCTATTGCTATCGATGCAGGACATAGCAATGATGTATCAAGCGATTTTAATCAATATAAAAGAGATGACAAAGTGGACATAGGTGCATATGAATATAAGAGAAATACAAATCTATTACACTAGATGTGAAAAAAAATAGAAATAAATTAGTAGATTATGTAGTTTATAACCAAAATAAATATATTGATTATAGTTATATCAGTGCAATTAAGAAGCCAAATAATGGGATATTAATAGCCAATGGTAGTGTAATCACATATGTACCAAATAAAGATTTTATAGGCAGTGATAGCTTTAAATATAAAAAATGTATTGATAATACAGATGCTAATTGCACAATTTATAGTGTAGATGTAGATGTAAAAGATGCAGATATTTCGGATGCTAAAAGAAATGAATGGGGATTTGTTCCGTTTAATGTACCATCAAAAGTAGTAAAAGTTGATGTTGGAGATAATATTCAAAATAAAATAGATGAATTAAAAAATAGTGGTGGAGGAACTTTAGAGCTTGGAGAAGGTGTTTATAAAGCACATAGTCTGTCCATACCTTCTAATATTGTAATAAAAGGTCAAGGAATTGGTAAAACTATATTAAAATCTGATGGCTATGGAACTATGATGGAAGCTAGAGGTTCTGATGCTAGTGATAGAGATGAATCTACAGGTTCAAAAAATATTATAGTTAAAGATATGACTGTAGATTGTTCAAACAATGGTAACTATGGTTGTGTAGAGTTTAACTATGGAACATACAATGTTTTAGTTGAGAACTTACATGTATTTGGAGCTACTAGAAATAATATTACAGCTTGGAATGAACATTGGAGTAAAGCAGGACATTTTACAGTTAGAAATGTGATTAGTAATGATGTATCAAGATGGCATGCTATTGACCTTAGATTTATTAAAGGTGCAGTAGTAGAGAATAATATAGCTTATCAAGTACATGGTCATGGTATTGATATGTCAAGAGTTGTTCATGGCGAAGTGCTTAATAATAAGATAATAAATACAGATTATGGTATGAAATTCCCTGGTGCTGATTACATTTATATGCATGATAATTATATAGATAATGTATTAGTAGAGGGTGGAATAAAGTTTAATCCTATTAGTGCAGATTACAATAATGAGCATTTTGATTTAGAGAATAATATACTTAAGCATACAAAAGGTGGTATAGTAGATTGGGGAGATGACGCACCAGCTCCACACTTTGCAGAGTTTGTATCTAAAAATAATAGCATAACACAAGATTATAATGGTATGAATATGGTAAGAGTTGCAAATGGGACTGCATTGTATGATTATGGTGATAGTGTAAAAAATAGGAATGGTCAAGATATTAGTGATGAATTTAGTATATATAAGGTAAGAGTAAAAGATCAAGATCCTTATGATACAGATGGAGTAGGATATAAAAGTTGGCCAGACTTAAGAGAAAATATTAGTTCAACTTATTTAGAAAAAGTGGATATACCTAAATATGATTCTAATAATCCTAAGATGTTTATTATTGCATCAGATGATGACTGGAGTCATATTAATGATCCTGAGTATCAATATTTTTATGTTAAAGCAGGTAAGTATAATCCTGTAACAATAAGTTCTAAAGGCACAAAGGATAATAAGAGATATATACTTTTATGCGATCCAGATGGAAAATATCCAGCACAATTAAATGATTTTGATTTAGCAAAAGTAAGATTAACATTTAATAATGCAAGCAATTGGATTGTAGATAGGATGTCTGATAGTGACGAGTTGAGTGATGCAAATGTAATAAG
>CAYMGA010000148.1:0-3165 GCA_964389865.1 uncultured Nitratifractor sp. | reverse complement strand
ACAGGTGGAGTTACAGGAACATACTACCCAACTGGTGGTGCTATTTGTCGTATGATGAATAAGCAAAAGAAAGAGACTGGTATTAGATGTTCTATTGAATCAACTGGTGGTTCTGTTTATAATGTAAACACAATTAAAGCTGGTGAATTAGATTTTGGTATTGCACAATCTGATACAGTTTACCAAGCATTTAATGGTGAAGGGAAATTTAAAGGTAAAGCAATTAAAGAGCTTAGAAGTGTAATGGCAATCTATCCAGAGCTTTTAGCTTTAGTTGTAAGAAAAGATGCAGGTATTAAAACTCTTCCAGATATTAAAGGAAAAAGAATTAACATTGATGTTCCAGGTTCAGGAACAAGAATGACAGCAGAAATTGTTATGGATGCATTTGGTATTAAAAAGAGTGACCTTAAAAAAGCAGAAGAGTTAAAATCAACTGAAGGTCCTACAATGCTAAAAGATAGCAAAATAGATGGATACTTTGGTGTATTTGGTCATCCAACTGCAAATATTAAAGATGCTGCTAACTCTGTAGATATAGATTTAGTTCCAATCGAAGGTAAACCAATAGATGAGCTTGTTAAAAAGTATCCATACTATGCAAAAGGTGTAATTTCTGGAACATTCTATAAAGGTGTAAAACATGATACTCCAAGTATTGGTGTTAAAGCTGTTTTAGTTACAAGCTCTAAAATTGATGAGAAAGTTGTATATACTTTAACAAAAACTATCCTAGATAACTTTGATGCATTTAAAAAGCTTCATCCAGCATATAAAACTATTACAAAAGAGTCTTTGCTTGATGGTCTATCTATAGAGCAACATCCAGGTGCTAAAAAAGCATTTAAAGAGGCTGGTATTTTAAAATAATTTACCATAATTAACACTCCATTTGGAGTGTTTAATAAGTGGTTATTTCTATATAGACTCTATATAAAACTAACTACTTCTTCTAGTCTGGCAAGGAGAAATCATGAAAGAGAATCCAAAAACAACAATTACCGAAGATGAACTACATAGTGATGAAGAGCTTATAGAGAAGTTAGAGGGTCAAAGAACCTTTAAAGAGAGAAGTTGGCAAGATTGGACAGTAGCAATTATTGCAATTATGTGGTCTTTATATCAAATTTATGTAGTCATTGTTCCAGTAAATAGTGTATTTATTCGTGCTACTCACTTAGCATTTGCTTTAGTGTTAGGTTATTTAATGTACCCAATGTTTAAAACTAAAAAACTATCTTCTACAATATGTTGGTGGGATTTTGTATTAGCATTTATTGCAGCTATTGGGGCATTATATATCTTCTACAATTACGATGCCTTAAATGCAAGAAGTGGTGACTGGAGTCAGCTTGATGTAACAATGGGTATTATTAGTATAATACTTATTATTGAGGCTTCAAGAAGAGTTCTAGGTTTAGCACTTGGTATTATTGCTTTAGTATTTTTAGCATATGACTATTGGGGGCAATTAATGCCAGATTTAATTGCTCACAAAGGTGCAAGTGTTAATAAAATTATTGGACAAATGTATTTAACAACAGAGGGTATTTTTGGGGTTCCTCTTGGAGTTAGTGCAAGTTATGTATTTTTATTTGTTCTATTTGGTGCTTTGCTTGAGAGAGCAGGAGCAGGAGCTTATTTTATTAATTTAGCTTATGCTCTTCTTGGTAAATATGATGGAGGTCCAGCAAAAGCTTCTGTTGCAGCTTCTGGAATGATGGGTATAATATCTGGGTCATCAATTGCAAATACAGTAACAACAGGAACATTTACAATTCCTTTAATGAAAAAGCTTGGATTTCCTCCACATAAGGCTGCTTCTGTAGAGGTAGCAGCCTCTACAAATGGTCAGCTAATGCCACCAATTATGGGTGCAGCTGCATTTATTATTGCAGAATTTTTAGGTCTTAGCTATACCGATGTTGTAATTACAGCAGCAATTCCTGCTTTTGTTAGCTACTTTGCACTATTTTATATTGTTCATTTAGAGGCAAAAAAGTTAGGAATAAAAGGTGAAGACCCTAATAGGCTACCAAGAGCTTGGGCTATATTTAAGGGTGGTATTCATTACATTATCCCAATATTCTTCTTAATGTACACTCTTATTGTGCTTCGCCAATCTCCACAAATGGCAGCATTTAATGCAATTATATTTATGCTAATTATTATGGTTGTTCAACACCCATTTGGTGCAATCTTAAACAAAGAGCCATTAACAAAAGAGGTTTGGTTAAAAGGGTTTGTTGATATTTGGCACGGTATGGTCACAGGTGCAAAAAATATGGTTCCAATTGCAGTAGCAACAGGACTTGCAGGTATTGTTGTTGGATCTGTAACGCTAACTGGTGTTGGTTTAATTTTGGCTGAGGTTATCGATAGCCTTGCAAATGGTAGTATTATATTAGTTTTACTATTTACTGCTATTACCTCTTTAATCCTTGGTATGGGGCTTCCAACAACTGCTAACTATATTGTAATGGCATCTTTAACAGCACCTGTAATTATGAGCTTAGCAGGAGATTTAGGCTTTTTAATACCGGCAATTGCAGCACATCTGTTTGTATTTTACTTTGGTATCTTAGCAGATGATACCCCTCCAGTTGGAATGGCAGCTTATGCAGCTGCAGGTATTGCCAAATCAGACCCAATAAAAACAGGTTTGCAAGGTTTTGCATACGATATTAGAACAGCAATTTTACCATTTATGTTCTTCTTTAATACAAAGCTTCTTTTAATCTCTGGTATAGATGCTACAGACCCAAATAATCCAGCAGGATGGGTGTGGATTACTAATCCAGCTGAAATTGCATTAATCTTTATAACAGCTGTTATGGGAATGTTTGCATTCTCAAGTGCCACACAAGGATACTTTTTAACAAAAGTGAATATTGTAGAAAGAGTCCTATTCTTAGCAGTTGTCCCACTAATGTTTCTGCCAAATATGGTAGCAAAATGGACAGGCTTAGGTAATGAATATATTGTTTATGCAATAGGAGTAGCAATTTATGCAGGAATCTATATGATGCAAAAAGCCAAAATCAAAAGAGATGGAGGTCGCTGGAGTATTAAGGGAATAATCAAATAAACTTGTAGTGATGTGAGCTTTTCTTTTAGGCTCACTAAGCTTAACTACTTATTATTTACCTTATCTCTTGGCACAAA
>CAYMGA010000147.1:0-3177 GCA_964389865.1 uncultured Nitratifractor sp. | reverse complement strand
AGCATATCTTGGAGCATTAAACAGCTATCTCTCGATGCAAGGGATGCTGAGGAAGAGAGAAAATAGAGGAGTTTAGAGAAAAGCATAAAGCTTTATGCTTTTTAGGAGAGCTCAAGTTTTTAAGTAGTAATATAAAATTAAAATAAATATTACTCTCTATATACCTCTTCTCCTTTACCCCTATACTCCTTTGAAAGATATTTTACTTTTTAATAGATACTTACTTAAATAGTGTTACTTTTTTTCCATACTAACAAATAATCTTTAAATTTAATAATTATTATTTTATATCGACAAAATAGAATAAAAATAAATACTCAATCCATTTTATGGTATAATTGCTCTCCATAATAGATTTACATATTTAAAACATAAATCTATTATAATAAACTAATTAAGATTTATTGGAGTTCACATGACAGTAGTTACAATTCTTCTCATACTTTTAACACTTATAGCTTATGCTATTATTAAAAATCCAAGACAAGAGACCCTCTATATATACCAATATAATAATACAATAGAGTTTGTATTAACTGATGAAGTTTATCTATCTTTAAAGCTCAATGAAAATGAAGATAGATATGAAGTTATAAAAGATGCTATTAGTGCTAGAGCTTTCGAATTAAAAAAATTCGTAGATAATATCATGATTATGGATAACAACAATCAACAAAATAATAAAGAACTTTTAAAAATTTTAAAACAAAATGCTTAACTTTAAGAAAGAGAAAATTACTACTTAAGTTATAATAAAGTATAATAAGCAAAAATATAAATAAAGGATAAATATGGGTATGCCAGGTGGATGGGAATTATTTGCAATAATTCTTGTAATTGTATTACTTTTTGGAGGTAAAAAAATTCCAGAACTTGCTAAAGGTTTAGGAAAAGGAATTAAAGACTTCAAAAAAGCTGTAAATGAAGATGAAGATACTCCAAAAGAAGTTGCAACTAAAGATACTAAAGAGTTAGAGAAAAAAGCTGAAAAAGTAGTAGATACTAAAGCTGAAGAGAATAAAAAAGCATAAACTACTTGCCCTAATTTGGGCAAAACTTTCATAAAATTAGGTAATTTAAAAATGCAAATTAAACCAAAACTTAATAATATATTAAAAGATGCATTAAAATCTTTAAATATAGAATCAAAAGATATTACAGTTAGTGAAGCAACAAAGCCAGAGTTTGGAGATTTTCAATTTAATGGGGCAATGGCTTTAGCAAAAGAGTTAAAAAGGAACCCTAGAGATATTGCAAACTCAATTATAGAAGAGATAAAAGATAATCCAATATTTTCAAAAGTAGAAGTTGCAGGTCCGGGATTTATTAATTTAACTATTGCTAAAGAGTTTTTAGAAGATAATTTAATTCACTCTTTAGATAACAGATGTGGTGTTACAAAAAGAGAAAACCCAATAAAAGTAGTAGTTGACTACTCTAGTCCAAATATGGCAAAACAGATGCATGTAGGGCATTTGCGTTCAACTATTATTGGTGATACAATTGCAAACCTATTTGAATTTTTAGGAGATGATGTAATTAGACAAAACCATATTGGAGATTGGGGAACACAATTTGGTATGCTAATTGCATACTTTGAAGAGAGTGGTGCAAACAAAGACTCTAAATTAAGCGATTTAGAGCAATTTTATAAAGAGGCTAAAGCAAAATTTGACGAAAGTGAAGAGTTTGCCAATAAGAGTCGCCAATATGTTGTTAAACTTCAACAAGGGGATAAAGAGTGTCTAACTCTATGGGAAAACTTTATAGAAAAATCCCTAGAACACGCTCAAGAGATTTACGATTTACTTGGAGTAAAATTAACAAAAGATAATGTTAGAGGTGAGAGTAGTTACAATAGTGAATTATCAAGCATTGTTAAAGAGTTAGAGCAAAATGGTATTGCCAAAATTAGTGAAGGTGCAAAGTGTATCTTTTTTGAAGATAGCCAAAACCCATTAATTATACAAAAGAGTGATGGTGGTTATCTATATGCAACAACAGATTTAGCTGCTATTAAATATAGAGTTCAAAAACTTGGAGCAAAGAGAGTTTGCTATGTTGTAGATGCTAGACAAGCTGAACACTTTAAACAAGTATTTAATGCAGCGAAAAGAGCTGGATTTGCTAATGAAGATACTATACTAGAGCATATTGCATTTGGTATGATGCTAGATAAGAGTGGTCGTCCATTTAAAACAAGAAGTGGAGGCACAGTTAAACTTCAAGATTTAATAGATGAAGCAATAAAGAGAGCAAAAGATGTAATAAATAGGGCTAATGAGTATAGTGCTGAAGAGTTAGAAAATATAGCAAAAGTTGTGGCAATTGGCTCATTAAAGTATGCAGACCTCTCAATTAATAGACAATCTAACTATATATTTGATTGGGACAAGATGCTCTCTTTAGATGGAAATACTGCTTTATATATGCAATATGCATATGCTAGAATCAACTCTATATTAAATCGTGCAGGAGAAATTAATACAATAAAAGTATCTATTAGTGATGAGTTAGAGCGTCGTTTAGCTCTTAAAGTTATTACTCTTGATGATATACTAAATCGTGCATACAAAGAGGCTATGCCACATCTTATAACAACATACCTTTATGAATTAGCAACACTTTTTATGAGATTTTATGAACAAAATCCTATATTAAAAGAGGGTGTTAATAAAGAGCAAAGAGAGTCTCGACTAATATTAGCAAAAGCAACTGCTAATGCAATAAAAGTAGCATTAAATATTTTAGGTATTGGTGTTTTAGAGAGATTATAAGAATGGGAAGAGTAGTCATACTTACACTAATAACAGTGGCTATTATCTTTTTTATTCATAAAAGAGATAAAAATACCAAAAAAACTATTATCTCTTTAGCCCTTTTTGGATATATACTACTAATTGGTTATAGTGGATTTATATTAACAAGAACAATAAAAATACTCTTTTTTATAGATATATTAACACTTATTATTAGCTATTTTGCACTAATTTACTATATTTTTACAAATAAGCTTATGTGGTATATATTCACTCTACCAGCTCTTTGTATAGCAATATATTTTGGGCTTAATTATCTTGAAGGCTCAAGATATGAACCTTGATTTTAAATTTTTTTTGCTTAAAACGAACATTCCTGACTATTTTTAGAAAATGCCCATAATAAGAGACTTTAAGG
>CAYMGA010000146.1:0-3185 GCA_964389865.1 uncultured Nitratifractor sp. | reverse complement strand
AGATTATGGAGAGTTTAAAGTCTATGGCTTTGGCTATCATTTAGCAGTTGATGCTACTCTTGCAATTGAGGCAGCTAAAATCTTGGGGCTTAGCATAGATGAAATTAGAGAGAATTTGCTCGATTACCAAGGTATAAAAAAACGCTTTGATATAATCCAAAATAATGGGCTTGTGGTAATTGATGATTATGGTCATCATCCAACAGAGATTAAGGCGACTTTGCAAGGGATAAAAGAGTATGCAAAGCTTCTTGGCAAGAGTAAAATTTATGCTATTTGGCAACCACACAAATATAGCCGAACAATCGATAATTTACAAGGTTTTGTAGAGTGTTTTGAGGGTGTTGATGAGCTAACAATCTTGCCAATTTGGGCAGCAGGTGAGTTAGAAGTTGAGATTGATTTAAAAGGAGCGTTTAGTAGATATGACCCCATTATGGCAAATCGTGTTACTAAAAAAGATGGCAAAGTTTATATTTTGGATGAAAATAGAGATACAATTAAAAAGTATAAAGATGGCTTAGTTGTTGCTTTTGGGGCAGGAGATATTACTTATCAAATTAGAGGAGAGAAGTAGTATTGAGTAAACTTTGGTTAAATCAAAAACAAGAGAGATTATCTAAAAAATTAGATTTAGATGCTCATATTCAAAGGTTACACTCTCTATTTGCAAGGGATAAGAGTGTTGTATTAATTGGAGATATTAGGCAACATATAAAATATATTCAAGCTTTAGAGGGTGTAGAGTTAATACAAATGCCAGACCTTCCTAATATGGATGATTTAATAAATAGACTCTCTAAAAATGCTACTTTAACACTTGAGCAACTATATCTTTTTGTAGAGCAAATCGAGTTTTTTAATAGATTAAGAGTTCAAGAGTTACCACACATTTGGATTAAGTTATTAGCGTCTATAGAAGTTCCAGATGAAATCATTAAAACGATTAGCTTTTTTAATGAACAAGGTTTAATAGATAGCCAAAAAGAGCCAAGGCTTTTTGAGATAGAGAGTGCATTAAATAGGGTTAAGCAAGAGCAAAAAGATAAATTAGCATCAGTTCTAAAAAGTTCTAATCTACAAGAGTATCTTGTGGATTCTAGTATTCATCTATATTATGGGCAAGAGACACTTTTAGTCAGAGGTGGATTTAGTAGGGCTATAAAGGCTAATGTAGTTGGGCGAAGTAGTGGAGGATTTTTTTATATAGTTCCACAATCACTAGAGGATATAAAAAGAAGAGTAAGTCAACTTTTAGATGCTCAGCAAGAGATTTATCAAGAGTATGCTAAAGAGTTTTCTGCAATTTATGCGAAGTGGTGGAGATTTTTAAAATTTTTAAATAGAGAGTTTGATAGGGTTGATCACTACTTTGCAAGAGCTAAAATGTTAAGTGGCAGTGAGCTTCATTTAATGTTACCAAATAACTCTAAAGAGATTATTTTAAAAGATTTTGCACATCCTGCAATTGCTGATGCTGTGCCAATAGATATAGAGTTTAAGAAAAAAATAATGCTTGTTACTGGTGTAAATGCTGGTGGTAAAACGATGCTATTAAAGTCAATTTTAAGTTCTTTGTTTATGAGTAAATATATGATACCATTTAAGTGTAACTCTTTTAAAAGTTCTATTGGCTCTTTTGAAAATATAGAAGTTGTTTTAGATGATCCACAATCTGTGAAAAATGATATATCTACATTTGCTGGTCGTATTGTAGAATTTAAAAATCTATTTAAATTAAAAGATGCAATAGTTGGAGTTGATGAGATAGAACTTGGAACCGATGCAGATGAAGCAGCGGCTCTTTTTCGTGTGCTTTTAGAAGAGCTTAGTAAAAGAGGTATATATTTTATTGTTACAACTCACCATAAAAAGTTAGCATCCTTGATGGCTAGTAGGAGAGATGTAGAGTTAATTGCCGCACTTTTTGATGAGGAACTTCAAAAGCCTACTTATAGATATTTAAGTGGAACAATAGGCAAAAGTTATGCTTTTGAGACTGCAAGAAGATATGGCATTGATGATGTTATTATAAATAGAGCTAAAGATGCTTTAGGGGAAGATAAAGAGAGAATTTCAGATTTAATTGAACGCTCTACTCAGTTAGAGATACAGATGCGCCAAAGCCTAGAAGAGGCAAAGCAAAAAGTATTTGAAGTAGAAGAGAGAAAAAAGAGATTAGAGCATAAAAAAGAGCTTTTAGAAAATGAGTATAAATCGCGTCTATTCAAGTTAGAGCAAGAGTATTCAGCTGCTCTAAAAAAGTTGCAAACTGCCTTAAAAAAGGCTGAGAATCCAGAAGCAAGACGATTAATAAATGAAGCTTATAAGATTAAAAATCGCCATAAAGAGAGTAAAAAACCACAACAAATTGTAGAGTTAAAAGTTGGAGATAGCGTAAAATATAGAGATAAGAGAGCTACTATTATAAGCTTAAAATCAAAAGAGGCGATGATTGAAGTTGATGGTATGAAGATAAGAGTTCCAAGAGATAAGCTAAAAGTAGTGCAAGAGATAAAACCACCTAAAAAGCCAAAGCCAAAAGTTCATGTAACTATTAATAGGTCAAGTAGTGCTAAAATGGTGTTAAAACTTTTAGGGTATAGAGCCGAAGAGGCTATAGAAGAGACTCAAAACTTTTTATCAAATGCCCTTTTACATGGATTTGATGAGGTAGAGATAATACATGGCTCAGGAAGTGGAGTTTTAAGTAAAGTTGTTACCAATTTATTAAAAAATCACCCAAAAGTAAAAAGCTTTAGTAGAGTCCCCGGAAATTTAGGAGCTACTATTGTTAAGTTGTAACAATATAATTTGCTAAAAACCTGAGTTCGACTAATTTAACCAATGCAAACATCCACAATACAAGTACTATCACTAATTTTGGCAATCCTGTTGGATAATTTGGGTTTAATGTTCTCAAATAAGCTTTATGCTTTCAGCTTTAAGCAATTTGCATTGAGAAAAAAATAATTTCCGTAGTTTTCAGAATATAATTTTGGTATAATAAAAATAAACTCCTAGGTAAATTTTAATGACTACAAAGTTAAACAAAAATCTTTTACAGTATCAACCTTTTGTTAAATGGGTAGGTGGCAAAAGAGGCTTATTGGAGCAGATATTGCCGCTATTTCCTGAAAAATTTAATAACTACTATGAACCATTTGTTGGTGGTGGTGCAGTTT
>CAYMGA010000145.1:0-3268 GCA_964389865.1 uncultured Nitratifractor sp. | reverse complement strand
GCAAAGAGGTAAGAGATATTTGGCCATTTTTTAGAGATAGAAGAGTTGAGTATTATAGTGATTTGTTGAAGATTTATTGCGATAAAGATTAAATATGAGTATAGAGTATATTATAAAAAAGAGCCTATCTATATTTTTAGAACCATTAAATATTGCAGTTTTTTTAATTATAATTTCTTTAATATTATTAAGATTTCAAAAATATAAAAAAGCAAAAACTTTATTATTTATATCAATAATTTGGACTATTTTAATAAGCTCTACACAATTTGCAAAAATTTTAATTTTACCATTAGAGAGTCAATATAAACCATTAAATAAAATTCCTAAAAATGTGAATAATGTTTTAATATTAGGAGGAGATAGATATAAAAGAGGGTGGGAAGCTTTAAGGCTCTATAATATGAATAAGAATTTAAACTTTATAACATCAGGAGAATCATTTAAAAATGATTCTCCTGATGCTACAAAAATGGCTAATTTACTTATACAATCTGGTATTTCAAAAGATAAAATTACTCAATTAATCTATACAAAGACAACAAAAGATGAAGCAAAATATATTAAAAAGCTACTTAATAATAAACCCTTTATTTTAGTTACTTCAGCTTACCATATGCCAAGAGCTATGCTACTTTTTAAAAAATATAACCTAAATCCAATTGCTGCACCAACAGAATTTTATAATCCAAAAGAGTATAATCCCATAGCCATTTTAAGTAGTGTTCAACTTCAAAAAGTTGAACAAGCTATTCATGAATATTTTGGAATACTTTACATATATTTAGGAAACCTATTTAAGTAGCTAGTAACTAACCTTACGCACTAACCCATCTTTGCCACCCAAACTTAAACCCAATGCCATTTCTTTAAGCTTTAATGTTATTGCTTAAAGCTGAAAGCATAAAGCTCAAAGCTTGTTTTTGGAAGCTCGAACTTGTTTGAGGATAGAGTATTCCAACTCTTTTAAAATTTATTTGGGTTTAACTTACTAGTTGACCTTACGCATTAAGTAACTAGTAAAAAGTAAACACAAATAAATTTCAAAGGAGTATAGGTGTAGAGGGGTAGAGGTGTATAGATAGTAATACCATATATCTCTACTCCTTCACATCTCTACACCTATACACATTAATATTATATTCGATTTTAATTTTAGGTTACTATCTATCAAATAGCCCTTTATCTTTTTTAGTGCTTTTAAATGTAAAATATCCCCACAGTGTGATACCATATACAAAAATTGATAAAATTACAACACCGATTGTAACAGCTTCAAACATCTCTTTATATGCAAAGCTATCTGGTATTAAGTGAACTAAAATTATAGATAAAGCACCCTTCATTCCAGAAAAGGTTAATATAAACCACCCTTCAAATCCTACTGGTGCAATTGCTTCTATCTTATTGCCAATAAAAGCAAATTTTGCCATTGATAAAGCTCTTATTATTGTGGTTACAATAAACATTACCAAAATTTCTACTCTATACTCCCATAAAAGTTTAAAATCAACCATCTCTGCTAGTGCAAAAAAGATTATAACAGCAGCAATATAACCAAACTCTTTTGCCATATCGTAAATATACTCTAATCTATCACTTGTTGTGCTTTTAATTGTTCCTAACCTTGCCATTCTTAGAAATGATTTAACTTTTTTACTAGATTGTTCATCTAAATCATCATCTATCCACGCTTTTGTTGCAACTACAGCAACAATTAATGTCAAAATTCCACTAACATGAAAATGTTCACCCAATAAATAAGCAACATATCCCTCTACTACAAAACTAAAAAGCTCTCCTCTTCTATCTGAATATAGCTTCATAAGCATATAAAAGCCATAACCTAATAATAGTCCTAAAATAGAACTTATACTAAATACTCTAAAAGCATCTAAGGTAGCATCTACTCCATTTATTTCACCACTTAGCATCCAAGGCATTCCTATAAAGAAAAAGGCAATTACTGCTGTTGCATCATTACCTAAACTCTCACCCTCAATAAGCACTTTTATATCGTGGTTAATTCCTTTAAATCTTGATAAAACCGATTGCACACTAACTGCATCGGTAGCCATATTTATAGCAAATAGTGCAACATATGCACCAATACTTAGACCGTTAAATATATTAAAATAGTGTAAACTAGCCCCAACTGCAATAGATAGAGCAACCGAAACGACTGCTAAATAAAATATAGCCCAAGCATGTTTTTTTATATCTTTAAAGTGTAAATGTAAGGCATCTCCCATAAATATTAAAGGAATACAAAATAAAATTACACTACTAAAATTTTTAGCCAAATCTATTGGCACAGCAGCCTTAAAGTAGGTATATACCAAATAAGAACTTATTAAAAGTATAAAAACTGACGGTATTTTTAATCTATTAGCTAGTGCATCTGATAAAATTACAAGGCTAAGTATTGTTATTAGCAGTATCTCTGGAGCAAAAGAGTGCATAAATTCTCCTAAATTTTTCATTATTATAACTAATCTCAGCTTTTTATGCTATAATTTCATTGCCCTTTTTGGAGCCGTGCAACAAAGTTGAGAGGCAGCGGGTCAGGACAGGAATGTAGCAGCCCACCTTTTATCTTTGTGTGCCACGGTAACCCGAAAAGGGTTTTTCAACTCCCTTCTTACCCCTTTTTTATAAATAATCATTTACTTAATAGAGAGGTGTCCGAGCGGTTTAAGGAGCACGACTGGAACTCGTGTATAGGGCAACCTATCGAGGGTTCGAATCCCTTCCTCTCTGCCAATGCCAATGAAATAAGTTTTATTTCATTGCTTAAAGCCGAAAGCACAAAGCCTAAAGCTTTTTTCGTAATATCAATCTTGTTATAGACTAAAATGTTCCAAGTCAAGCAATTACAGGATGTAAGCTTTAGCCTTACCAAAAGAATTAATACTCTTCAAAGATAATTTTACCTTTAAAAGCTTTGCACTTTTTGCTTTAAGCAAAAAATGTAACATTTATCTTATTTTATTCATAGCTTTCTACACATCTTCAATTTAAATATAGCCATTTATTGAAATGTTATTGGATGTAAGCCTTTAGGCTTACCTAAAGTTATGAAAAATTAAACCCTAATATAGATAATTATATTGTAAATGTAGATAGACTTTTAGATGAGACTAAAGTCTCATATCCAATTTATTACCATAAAATGATAAAATATTCTTTATTAATTTTGTGTAGAAAGCTATGATTTTATTAGCATTATCCTCTCTGCCAGTTTCCAACTCTAAAAGCACTATACCAT
>CAYMGA010000144.1:0-3270 GCA_964389865.1 uncultured Nitratifractor sp. | reverse complement strand
GATTTTGTAATTTATGGCAAAGATGCAGGTAGCAAACTTACAAAGGCAAAAAGTTTGGGTGTTGTAACTATTAGTGAAGAAGATTTAAATAATATGATATAATAACTTAAAAATTTTAGGAAATTAGATGAGAAATATTATATTATTAATTTTATTTATTATAACTTTTGTTAATGCTAATAGTTTAAATTGGACAAAGGGCGTTAAAAATGGCTTAGAAAAGGCTCAAAAAGAGCATAAAATCTTAATGATTTTTGTAGAGGCAAAGCATTGTCCTTGGTGTCATAAGATGTTAAATACTACTCTTAGTGATAAAGATGTAGTAAGAAATTTAAATAAAAATTATATTTTAGTAAAAGTAGATGCTGACTCAAAAGAGGGTAGAGAGTATTTTCCAAATATATCTATAACACCTACAACTTTTTTTAGCACAGGAGATAAGCAGATATTAGAAGAGATTGATGGATATAATAATGTAGAGTTCTTCTTTTGGAGTATGGCAAAGGCAGAAAAAAAATTTAAAGAGATAAAGTAGAGATAAAATGTTTAAAAAATATTTATATACTCTTTTAATTTTAACTATTGCAATATTTGCAAAATCAAATAATACTATTACTAAATTTATAGATAGTGCAAAAGCACAAGTAGGAGTTACCAAAACTTATGATCCTTCATATGTAAAAATTAAATTTCCAAATGGAGATATAGATAAGAGTAGGGGAGTTTGCACAGATGTTGTTATTAGAGCCTTAAGAGGTGTTGGAATAGATTTACAGCAAAAGATATATTATGATAAAAAGGCAAATCCAAAAAGATACAAAGGACTTTATTATACCAATAGGTTAGACCCAAATATAGACCATAGAAGAGTAAAAAATATACAAGCATATTTTGCAAGTAGAGGTTATAGAATTAAAGGTAAATTTAAAGCAGGAGATATTGTAGTTTGGAAATTGCCAGGTAGTAATTTAGACCATATTGGAATATGTTCTAATAGATTAAATAGTAAGGGTGAACCTTTAATTATTCATAATGTTGGCTATGGTGCTAAAGAAGAAGATGTATTAAGAGATTATATAATAGTAGATCACTTTAGGTTATTTAAAAATTGAGATTAGATAGTTATTTAGTAAAAGAAGGCTACTTTGAGAGCCGAAATAGGGCTACTAATGCAATAAAAGATGGTTTAATCTTAGTAGATGGAGTTATTGCTAAAAAGGCTTCTATTAAAGTAGAAAACTCTAAAGTTGAGGTTAAAGAGCATAAATTTTATGTATCTCGTGCAGCTAAAAAGTTAGAAGAGTATTTAAAAGAGTCTCCTATTAATTTAAGTAATAAAAGAGCTTTAGATATTGGTTCAAGCACAGGTGGATTTACTCAAGTTTTATTAGAACATGGGGTATCTAGTGTAGATTGTGTAGATGTAGGTTCAAAGCAATTACATCAAACTTTAAGAGATAATCCAAAAGTAAATGTTTTTGAAAATTGTGATATTAGAGAGTTTAAATCTAGCCCATATGAACTTATTGTATCAGATGTATCTTTTATATCCTTAATTAAAGTTTTGCCATATATAGATAATTTAAGTCTTAAAGAGAGTATAATTATTTTACTATTTAAGCCACAATTTGAAGTTGGAAAAGATGTAAAGAGAGATAGAAATGGGGTAGTAATAGATAAAATTGCGATTGATAAAGCAAAAGAGAATTTTTTAATAGAGAGTAAAAAATATAATTTAAAATTAATTGACTCAAGAGTATCTAAAGTAAAAGGGAAAGAGGGTAACGAAGAGTTTATATATAGATTTGTTAAGGAATAAAATGGTTAAAAGTGTAGCTATAGGGACATTTGATGGAGTACATATAGCACATCAAGAATTAATTAAAAGAGCTGATGGAGTTATTATAATAGAGAGGTTTGCTTCAACAATTACCCCTGGATATAATAAAGCTTTATTTACAAAAAAGGAAACATTTTTTTATCTATTTGATAAAATTAAAAATGATACACCCCAAGATTTTGTTAATAGATTAAAAGAGGATTTTCCGAATTTAGAAAAGATAGTTGTAGGTTATGATTTTAAATTTGGAAAAGATAAAACAGGTAGTATAGATACTTTAAAAACTCTATTTAGCAATATAGAAGTTGTAAAAGAGTTTAAAGTAGATGGTATATCTATTCATTCAAAATTAATTAGACAATTTATAGTTGATAGTAAAATAGATAAAGTTAATAATCTACTTGGAAGATATTATAGTATAAAGGGTTATCAAATAAGAGGGCAAGGACTTGGAGCAAAAGAGTTAGTTCCAACTATAAATTTAAATGTAACCCAATATACTATGCCAAGAGGAGTATTTGCAATAAGAGCAAAAATTGAAGATAAAGTATATAAAGCTATCTGTTTTATTGGAAATAGAGTTACTACAGATAATAGCTTTAGTGTAGAGTTTTATATATTAGAAGATTATAAATTAGATTTTACATATCTACCAATAGAGATAGAGTTTTTAAAGTTTATTAGAGAAAATAGAAAATTTAATACCCTAAAAGAGTTAAAAGAGCAAATATATTTAGATATAAAAGAAGTAAATAATTTTTTTAAGAGTTAAGGGAATAAAGCTTGTAGCTGTGATGCCCCGTCGAACTCAGGTTTTAATGTTATTGCTTAAAGCTGAAAGCAAAAAGCTCAAAGCTTATTTTTGGAATCTCGAACTTGTTTGAGATAGAGTATTCCAAGTCTTTTAAACTTTACGACGCGAACGAGTTCGCGTTTGGGAAAGCAATCAAATTTTTCGTTATTTCATTGGCATTGACCCCTATATTCCTTTGAAAGTTATTTGTGTTTAATTTTTACTAGTTACTTAGTGCGTTAGGTTAGGTAGTAACATAAAATTAAAATCTAATATTAAGGAGTATAGGTGTAGAGGTATGAAGGAGTAGAGACAGTAAACCAATAATATGATGTTACTTTCTATACACCTTCTCTCCTCTATCCCTATACTCAATTCCAATGATATAAGGAAAAGTTACAATAATCACAAACACAAACTCGTTCACATAACAAAGTTTAAATGGCTTGGAATATGCTATCTGTGGGCGAGTTTAAGGTTCCAAAAAAAGCTTTGAGCTTTTTGCTTTCAGCAATGAAATAAAGAGTAACCCATTGATACTACGGAAGAGAAGAAAAGTAATTTTTATTGAACTCAGGTTTTCATTAATCAAAATCAAACCAAAGCGAAAAACCTGTAGTTGTGCCACTATTTCCAG
>CAYMGA010000143.1:0-3303 GCA_964389865.1 uncultured Nitratifractor sp. | reverse complement strand
TTTCTGTCGCTAAAGCTCTAACTGCCTCTAAATCTTGGCAAGTTAAACCTTTGTAGTCACAAACTACAACAGCATTAGACTCTGAAAATGCAGTAGTCAATTCAGCAACCAACTGCTCTTTTTCTGCTCTTGTCATTTTTTCTCCTTTCAGACCTCTCAAGAAGGGAGACTAACAAAAGTTAGTCTGAGTTTACACTCAATTTAAGTCTTAAGACCCCTACTATCTTCAGCCTAAGATTAAATATTAAAAATTACTTTAATTCCATTAACTCTTGAGTATCAAGAGATATAGATGGACTCATAGTTAAAGATAAAGCCCCATTTAAAATGTATCTACCTTTAGCACTAGCTGGTTTAAGCTTATTAATTTTCTCTACAAAAGTTCTTAAATTCTCTTCAATTTGTTTTTCATCAAAACTAACTTTTCCAATACCAGCATGAATATTACCTTTTTTATCAACTCTAAAGTTAACTTGACCACCTTTAGCATTTTTAACAGCTTGTGCAATATTTGGAGTTACTGTTCCAACTTTAGGGTTTGGCATTAAACCTTTTGGTCCTAATACTCTTGCTACACGACCAAGCACACCCATCATATCTGGAGTAGCAATTACAACATCAAAGTTAATATTACCAGCTTGAATATCAGCTAATACTGAATCATCACCAATAATATCTGCACCTGCTTCTTTAGCTTCATCTATCTTGTCACCTTTTGCAAATACTGCAACTGTAACTTTTTTTCCAGTACCATGAGGTAAAACAACTGATGATCTAATCATTTGGTCAGCATGTCTTGGGTCAACATTTAAGTTTAATGCAACTTCTACTGTTTCATCAAATTTTGCTGATTTTAAATCTTTAACTGTTTTTATAGCTTCTTCAATAGAGTATTTCTTATTTTTATCAATTTTCTCTAAAAGAGCTTGTTTTCTTTTACTAATTTTTTTTGCCATTATTATCTCCGCTTAATTTTGCTCCCACCTTATTTTATATCTATGTGGTAATTAGATATTAACCTTCAACCTCAATACCCATACTTCTACAAGAACCTTCTATAATTTTAGCAGCTTGTTCTTTATCGTTAGTATTTAGGTCTTCTATTTTTAAATCAACAATTTTCATAATTTGTTCTTTTGTAAGCTTTGCAACTTTATTTAATAGTGGATTATCACTACCTTTTTTAATACCTGCTTCTTTCATAATTAAATCAGTTGCTGGTGGTTGCTTAGTTACAAATGTAAAACTTCTATCTGTATAAACACTAATTTCTACTGGAATTTTAAAACCCATTTTGTCTTTAGTTTTTTCATTAAAAGCTTTACAAAACTCCATAATATTAACACCTCTTTGACCTAATGCTGGACCTACTGGAGGTGACGGATTTGCTTGTCCTGCTGGAATCATAAGTTTAAATTTCTCAGCTAGTTTTTTAGCCATTTCTTATCCTTTTTAATAAATTAAATAATCTTCTCTACTTGAGAGTAAAGAAGTTCTACTGGTGTATTTCTACCAAAGATAGAAACATTGAGCTTTAACTTACCATGATCTAAGTCATACTCATCTACAGCACCTGTAAAGTTAGCAAATGGCCCTTCAATAATTCGAACCATCTCTCCCTTTTCAAAGTCAATTTTAGGTCTTGGAGGAGTCTTTTTCTCCATTTTTTCTAAGATAACATCAATATCGGCTTGATTTAATGGAGTTGGTGTCTTTTGTTCACCAATAAACCTTGATACTTTTGGTAAAGATTGAATCTGTTGCCAAAGTTTAGTATCTAAATCTAAATGTGCAAATACATAACCAGAATATAGTGACCTCTCACTAATCTTCTTTTCTCCATTTTTAACTTCAATTAACTCTTCTGTAGGAACTACAACTTGATCAATTTTATCTTCCAAACCATAGTCAATAGAGATTTGTTCAATTGCTCTTTTAACTGCTCTTTCGCTACCTGCATATGTCTGTATTGCATACCATTGATGTGCCATATTTAAAAACCTTTTTTAATTTAGTGAGCTACTTACAATTGCTGACATCAATAGATCTACAAGCGCTAAATACGCAGAAATTACTGCAACAACAATTACAACAGCAATAAATGCTTGCTTTACTTGAACTTTGGTTGGAAAAATAACTTTGTCTAACTCTATTTTTGAACTTTTGATAAAACTTATTACTTTGTTCATTCTCTTACCTTTAATGGCAGGCCAAGAGGGACTCGAACCCCCGACACCTGGTTTTGGAGACCAGTGCTCTACCAACTGAGCTATTGGCCTAGAAAATAACTTATAAAGAGAGAAACTTAAAGCTTCATCTCTTTATGAGTTGTATGTTTTTTGCACCACTTGCAATATTTTTTTAACTCTAATTTGCCAGTAGTTGTCTTTTTATTCTTAGTTGTGTGATAGTTTCTTCTACTACACTCTTCACAACCTAAGTGAATAGTCTCTCTCATTTTTTCTCCAATCTAATCGGTAGAGGGTAAAACCTACTACTCAATAATTTTAGTAACAACTCCAGCACCAACAGTTCTACCACCTTCACGGATAGCAAATCTTGTACCTTCTTCCATAGCGATTGGTGCAATTAATTCAACATTAATTTTAACATTATCACCTGGCATTACCATTTCAGTTCCTTCTGGAAGTGTAACTGAACCAGTAACATCTGTTGTTCTTACATAGAATTGTGGTCTATAGTTATTGAAGAATGGAGTATGTCTACCACCTTCCTCTTTTGTTAATACATAAACTTCTGCTTCGAATTTAGTATGAGGAGTAATTGAACCTGGCTTACAAAGAACCATACCTCTTTGAACATCCTCTTTAGCTGTACCTCTTAAAAGAACACCAGCATTATCACCAGCTTCACCACAATCCATCTCTTTTCTAAACATCTCTACACCAGTAACAGTAGTTTTTTGAGTATCTTTAATACCAACAATCTCTACCTCTTCACCTACGCAGATTTTACCTCTTTCGATTTTACCAGTAACAACTGTTCCTCTTCCTTGAATTGAGAAGATATCTTCAATTGGCATTAGGAATGGTTTATCAGTATCTCTCTCTGGAGTTGGGATATAGTTATCAACTTCATCCATAAGTTTAAGAATTTTTTCTGACCACTCACCAATTTGACCTTTTTTAGCCTCTTCAAGCGCTTGGAATGCAGAACCAGCTACGATTGGAGTATCATCACCTGGGAATTCATACTCGTTTAGAAGCTCTCTAACTTCCATTTCAACTAATTCTAACATCTCTTCTTTATCTTCATCATCTAATTGATCTTCTTTATTTAAGA
>CAYMGA010000142.1:0-3321 GCA_964389865.1 uncultured Nitratifractor sp. | reverse complement strand
TTAATAAAAATAGTAACAGTTTTAAGTGCAATATTTGCATTAAGTGGATGTAATAGCGATAATAAAACAACAGCATCAGTATCATTAAGTAAAAATTTTGAAAAAAACATTTCTATGGTAACCAATAAAGCTTATGTAATAAAAAAAGGGGATATTATAGAAAAAGTATCTAATAATCCAGAATTTAAAATGAGTAGCAACTTAGCAACAGGAGAGACAATAGTAACATTATTAAGTGGAGAAGCATCTATTATTAGAAAGTAAGGTATAATTCTATTAATCTGAGTTCGATAGCTATGATATTCCGTCGAACTCAGGTTATTAAAAACTTTTTAAACTGGAGATACCTTGGCAACTAAAAATAGGATAAAATATTTTAAAACGCCTATAATAGCTGGAAAATATAAGGGTAAGCAAATAGAGATACCAGCTATTAATACTACTAGAAGTTCTAAATCTATACTCAGAGAATCTCTATTTAACTCAATTGCTATAGATGTAGTTGGAAGTAATTTTGTAGAGATGTTTGCAGGTAGTGGTTCTATTGGCTTAGAAGCACTAAGTCGTGGTGCAAAAAAAGCATATTTTTTAGAAAAAAACTCTACAGCATTAAAGCTTTTAAGAGATAATATAGAGAGTATTGCACCAAATGACTCAATAATTATGGCAGGGGATGCATTTATTTTATTTGATAATATATATAAAACCCTTAGACAAAGTAATCAAGATACTTTCTTCTATTTTGATCCACCATTTAGTATAAGAGAAGGTATGGAAAATATATACAATAAATGTATAGACTTAATTGCAAAAATTCAAGATTCATTTGTTAAAATGGTAATAATTGAGCATATGACACAAATAGAATTGCCAGATACAATAGGTAGTTTAGAGAGGTTTAAATATAAAAAATTTGGAAAAAGTTCTTTAAGTTATTATAAATTAAAAGATGAAGATGAGTAATATAAAAGTTCCAAAAATATCTATTGCAATACTACTGTTTATTATTTTAATATCTATATTTGGCTCTTTTTTATATACAGTATCGCCCTACTCTTTTAATAAAGATGCAATCTTACAAGCTCCTTCTTTTTCACATTTAATGGGAACAGATAGACTAGGTAGAGATATTTTAGCAAGAGTCATTAAAGGTTCTCAATCATCTTTAATTATTGGAGTTGGTTCAGCATTCATTGCCTCTTTGATTGGATTATTTTATGGTGTTATAGCTGGTTATTTTAAGGGATTATGGGATAAAACATTTGTATTTGTTGTAGATATTTTCTTAACATTTCCAACCTTCTTTTTATTGTTAACATTAGTTAGCTATATAGAAGCCTCTTCTTTAATTTTAATTATAGTAATTGCAATTACAGGTTGGATGGGAACAGCTAGACTTATTCGTTCTCAAAGTTATCAAATATCATCCCAACCATTTATAAAGGTCTTAAAAATTGCAAAAGTTCCAACTTATAAAATTGTTCTTAAATACTTTATGCCACTTCTTGGTCCAATATTTTTTGTAAGTTTCTCTTTTGGTGTTAGTGGTGCAATTTTAGCAGAGAGTGGATTAAGCTTTTTAGGACTTGGTGTAACACCTCCAAATATGAGTTGGGGTTCAATATTAAGCGATGGTAAATCTGTAATGGAGATTGCTTGGTGGGTTAGCTTTTTCCCTGGTTTAATGATATTTTTAGTTACTTTCTCTCTAATACAAATTTCTGATTATTTACAAAATATATCTAATCAAAAAAGTGTGATATAGTAAAATTTAGATAAACTTCCACTAAAAAAGTGGATGTGTATGTTTAATTTAAAAAATTATAAAACAGATAATGTAAAAAATGAGATTCTATCGGGTCTTGTTGTAGCAGTTGCCTTAGTTCCAGAGGCAATTGCTTTTTCATTTATTGTTGGAGTTAATCCTATTGTTGGCTTATATACAGCTTTTATTTTAGGATTAATCACCTCTTTATTTGGTGGAAAACCAGGAATGATTAGTGGAGCAACAGGCTCAGTTGCTGTTGTTTTAGTTGGCTTAGCATTAGAGGCTACAAAACTTTTGAAAGAACAAGGATTAAGTGGAGATTCACTAGCAATAGGGGTTTTAAGCTATATTGCCTTAGCTGCAATATTAGCTGGTATTATACAAATGCTTTTTGGTCTATTAAAATTTGGTAAATTTATTCGTTTAGTTCCTTTACCTGCAATTTATGGATTTGTTAATGGTTTGGCAATTGTTATTGCATTGGCTCAGCTTAAATTTTTTATTGGTGAGGGTTGGCAAATGTATGCAATAGTTGTTGCATCTATGGTTATTATGTATATAATGCCAAAATTTACAAAAGCAATTCCAGCAGGTTTGGTTGCAATTGTGCTTTTAACTCTTGTGGTATATTTTTTGCATATAGATACTAAAACAATCGGCGATTTAGCAAATTTAGCTCAATTTAAAGGAGAGCTTCCAAAATTTAATATTCCTCCAACTCTATTTAGCTTAGATGCTATTAAAATGGTTTTACCCTACGCAGTAATTGCAGCTTTGGTAGGCTTAATAGAATCACTCTTAACACTTGCAGTTTTAGATGAACTTAGTGGCACAAGAGGTAGTGGAAATAAAGAGTCTTTTGCATTAGGTCTTGGTAACTTTACTTGTGGTTTCTTTGGTGGAATGCCAGGATGTGCTATGATTGGACAATCTGTAATTAACTACACTTCTGGTGGTTTAGGAAGATTATCATCGTTTGTAGCATCTGTTGGTTTAATTATACTTGTATCATTTTTAACAGATACTTTGCAATTAATTCCAGTTGCAGTTTTGGTTGGTATTATGTTTATGGTAAGTATTGGAACATTTGAGTGGAGTAGCTTTTCTCATTTAAAAACAATGCCAAAAGAAGATGCCTTTATTATGGTAGCAGTAACTATAATAACAATATTTTTCGATTTAGCAATAGCCGTAATTATTGGCTCTATCTTAGCTGCATTAGTATTTGCTTGGAAACATGCTAAAATTTCTGCTAATACTAAAAAGTTAGGAAAAAATGCAAAACTATACCAATTACAAGGCCCACTATTCTTTGGCTCTGTAGATTCTTTTGCAGATACATTTAACCCAAAAGATGACCCACAAAACATTATTATAGACTTTAAAAATACAAGAGTTATGGATGCCTCGGGTGTAGAAGCCATAGAAAAACTTATAAAAAAATATAACGATTTAGGCAAAAAAGTAACTCTAAGACACCTAAGCGACGATTGCAAAGCAACACTAAAAAGAGCCAAAGCAAACATAACAAATGAAGAAGATGACCCAAATTA
>CAYMGA010000141.1:0-3327 GCA_964389865.1 uncultured Nitratifractor sp. | reverse complement strand
TGCGTAAGATCAGTTAATAAGCATTTGCTATTTTTCTATTACCTTCTTCCCACTCTTTAAAGTTATATTTTGGATCATTTTTTACTTTTGTAAAGTATAATTTTCCACTATTTCTCCAAGCATCTAATATTATGCCATTTTTAAAATCTTTGCTCCCTTTTTTTAAAACTACAATTACATTATGCTCATTTAACTTATTTGCATTTGCTCTACCCCATTTAAACTCAAAGCTTTTAAAGCCTCTAGCATTAATTTCTGGGGCTAAATCTTCGACAAAATGGTAGCAAAGTCCTCTTTCTCTTTGTCCACTATTTACTAAAAAGTTATGATAACTAGGAGGTGATACAAGATTATATCTATTAGCTAAAACTTTAGAGTAAGTTACAGCTAAAGTTGCTAACTCTGCAGCTTCTTGTTTATTGCCTCCAATTTCTATTAGCATATTTTTAAGTCTTTCTATCTTAGGAGTATCTTCTTTAGTATGTAAAGATGTGTATTTAACACTACTACAACTACTAAAAATCAAACTAAATATTAATATAAGCGAAATTAGTCTCATTTTAAAACCTATTTTTTAGTATAATTATATCCTCAATCTAATTAAAGGTTATAAATGCGATATTTTATTTTTATATTACTAATTTCTACGGCTATATTTGCTCAAAATTTTGATAAAGATATAAAACAAGCTATTATAAAAATTTATACTACTTCAAAAGACCCAAACTACAAAAAACCTTGGATTAACCAAATGCATCGTTCATCTGGTAGTGGGGCTGTAATTGGAAAAAATTTAATACTTACAAATGCCCATGTTGTAGCAAATCAGACATATTTAGAGGTGCAAAGATATGATATTGCAAAGCGTTTTATAGCGAAGGTTGTTGCAGTATCACATGAGTTAGATTTAGCACTAGTTACCACTGAAGATAAGAGTTTTTTTAAAGGAATAAAGCCTTTAGAGATTGGTAACTTACCACAAAGTGAAGAGAAGATTTTTGTATATGGTTATCCTATGGGAGGTAAAACTCTTAGTGTAACTTCTGGGGTTGTATCAAGAATTGAGCATCAAAGATATGTTCATAGTGGGCAAAAGTTTTTAGCTATTCAAGTAGATGCAGCTATTAATCCTGGCAATAGTGGAGGAGCTGCAATTAATAGTGGTAAAATTGTTGGGGTTGTAATGCAAGGAATTACCTCTAGTCAAAATATAGGCTATCTTGTGCCAACTGTTATGATAAAACACTTTTTAAAAGATTGGCAAGATAAAAAGATAGATGGTGTTCCACAACTACATATTTTTGTATCTCCACTTGAAAATCCAGCTGCAAAGAGATATTATAAGTTAGATAAAAATCAAACAGGTATTGTAGTAACAAGAGTTATGCCTCTAGGAAATAGTGCAAATGTGCTTAAAAAAGGGGATATTATCTTAAGTATAGATGGTAAAAAAATTGAAGATGATGGAACAGTAGCCTTTCGAGATGGGGAATATACATCTGCAAAATATCTAACAGATTTACATCAATTTGGTGATAATTTAAAATTAAAAGTTTGGAGAGAGCAAAAAGAGATAGATTTGAATATCAAATTAAATAAAAAAAATAGTGATGTTTGGCTTGTGGGTGATTATCAATATGATAAAGAGCCAACATATCTTATCTATGGGGGTTATCTCTTTTCTCCTCTTGTAGAGAATTTAGTATCTACAAGTAAGGGTAAAAATTGTGCAGTTTATGGATTACTAAATAAGTTTGCAACAAAGAAAAAGAGAGAGCAAGTTATTCTTCTAGGAGTATTTCCAGATAGAAGTAATAGAGGTAATCAAGAGCTTTATGACTTTTTACCAGTAAAGATAGATGGTAAAGATATAGTTGATTTTAAAGATTTTTATAAAAAGATATTTAGTAAAAAGAGTGGTTTTATTGTCTTAGAAGATGAGAATAGCAAAGAGGTAATTATAGATGTAAAAGAAGCAAAACAAAGACATAGAAAAATTTTACAAATATATAATATAGAGTTTGATAGATCTAAAGATTTAAGAGATATTAACTCTACAAATAGTATATAGAGGATAGATATGATTCATTGGAATGTTGACCCAATTTTATTGCATTTAGGGGCTTTAGAGTTACATTGGTATGGTTTACTTTTTGCTTCAGGATTACTTGGTGGATACTATTTAACAGAGTGGATGTTTAAAGAAGAAGCAAAGAATCAAAAGTTAATAGAGCCTCTATTTGTATATATATTTGTGGGTATGGTTATTGGCTCAAGAATGTTTCATGTAATATTTTATGACCCTAGTTACTATTTTGCTCACCCTTTAGAGATTTTACAGATATGGAAGGGTGGATTGGCAAGTCATGGTGGCTTTTTGGGTGTTATAATTGCACTTTGGTTATTTAGTAAAAAATATAACTTTTCTCTTAAATGGCTACTATCTCGTGGTTCTATTGTTGCAATGTTTATTGCTACTTTTATTAGAATTGGCAATTTTTTTAACTCTGAAATTGTAGGAGATAAAACAAATAGTAATTGGGGTGTAATATTTGATAGAGTTGATAGCTTTCCAAGACACCCTGTTGTTCTTTATGAATCTTTGAGTTACTTTTTGATATTCTTAATTTTAATAACCCTCTATAAGAGAGTCTCTAAAGAGTTTTTTACAAAAATAGCATTTGGATTAACACTTGTTTTAGGATTTGGTGCAAGAGTATTTATAGAGCAGTTTAAGAGTGTACAATCTGAATTTGCAAACTCTCTACCTCTTAGTATGGGGCAACTATTAAGTGTGCCATTTATTGTCGTTGGAGTGATTTTAATAATTTTTGCACTTAAAAAGAGTTAAATTATGCTATAATACTTGACAAGCGAATAAAAAGTTGATAATATTCGCTCCCAATTTAATGGGCAATGCCAATGAAATAAGCTTTATTTCATTGCTTAAAGCTGAATGCAAAAAGCGCAAAGCTTTTTTAGGGACTGAAGCATTCGATTCTTTGGAACTATAATTCTTTTCTTCGGATGCTTCAGTATCGTTTTTTTGTTTTATTACAAAGTAAAATATGTAATACTTAACTTAAAAGTTCTAGGAAAAAGCTTTATGCTTTTTGCCTTAAGCTTTAAGCAAAAAAATGTAAAATTTATCTTATTTCATTGGCATTGATTCAATGGGGGTGACTTGGTATCGACTGGAGTAGTCGGGGCTATGTGCATGTCGGACTGAGCAATTCCGTTATACGGCTCATAACAAATAAACGCAAACAATTCAGATTATCGTCCAGCTTACGCAGCAGCGTAAGTTTAACTAACTTTGGACCGTCT
>CAYMGA010000140.1:0-3382 GCA_964389865.1 uncultured Nitratifractor sp. | reverse complement strand
CTACACCTATACTCCCTTGATATTATATTAGGTTTTAATTTTAGGTTACTACTTATAATTGGGTGTTTTTGTTTGGAAAGTTTTTAAAAAGCTAAGGGCAAAAGCCCTATGATTAAAAGTTTTCAGATATCATAAATGCAAGTTCTAGTGCTTGATTTGCATTTAATCTTGGGTCGCATTGTGTATGATAACGGTCAGATAAATCATCTGATGTAATTGGGCAAGATGCACTACCAGTACATTCTGTTACATCTTCTCCTGTCATCTCCAAGTGAACACCAGCTGCAACTGTGCCATGCTCTTTATGAATCTTAAAGAAAGATTTTACCTCTGATAAAATATTATCAAAATCTCTAGTTTTAAAACCATTTGGACTCTTTTCTACATTTCCATGCATTGGGTCAATTGTCCAAACTACATTTTTACCTGCATCTCTTATTGCTTTTAAAAGTGGAGGGAAAAACTCTTCTATTTTACTTGCACCCATTCTTACAATTAAGTTTAATTTACCCTCTTCATTATTAGGATTAAGCGTAGATACTAACTCTACTAACTCATCTGGTTTCATAGATGGTCCAACTTTACAACCTATTGGGTTTTTAATACCTCTAAAATACTCAATATGTGCCTCATTTAAATCTCTTGTTCTATCTCCAATCCAAAGCATATGGGCTGAAGTATTATACCAATCACCAGTTAGACTATCTTCTCTTGTTAGTGCCTCTTCATAATTTAATAAAAGTGCTTCATGAGAAGTAAATACAGTTGTTTGTCTAAGCTGAGGCGTATTTTTAGATGTCAAACCAGCAGCTTTTAAAAAATTCATAGCTTTATCAATTTGACAACTAATCTCTTCATACTTTTGCCCTATTGGATGAGTTTTAATAAAATCTAAATTCCATTGATGGACTTGATTTAAATCTGCTAATCCACCTCGAGAAAATGCTCTTAAAAGGTTCATTGTAGCAGCTGATTGATAGTATGCTCTAATCATTCTATATGGGTCTGGCTCTCTTGCTTCGGCGCTAAATTTAATATCATTTATAATATCGCCTCTATAGCTTGGCAGTTTAACACCATCTTTCTCTTCAAAATCACTACTTCTTGGTTTTGCAAACTGCCCTGCTACTCTACCAATTTTAACAATAGGTTTACCACTTGAGTATGCAATAACAACAGACATTTGCAAAATTAATTTAAATAGATTTTTAATTGTATCTGCATTAAATGATGCAAAGCTCTCTGCACAATCACCACCTTGAACAATAAAAGCTTCACCCCTTCCAGCTTTTGCAAGTTCCTCTTTTAAATTTCTTGCCTCTCCTGCAAAAATTAAAGGAGGAAAACTACTTAACTGCTCTTCAATTTCTTTTAGTGCTTCTTTATCTTTATACTCTGGTTGTTGCTTTATTGGAAATTCTCTCCAGCTACTTGGACTCCAACTCATTTTTTACCTCTTTATTCTAAAAATTGCAAGATTATACCAAAAAAGATTTAAGCTCTCTTTTTAAAATAGATATAAATTACAACAATTAAGCCAACAAAAGCAATTGCACCCATTGTAATATATCTTAAATACTCTTTTATTAATGTTTCATTTTCACCAATAAAGTAACCAACAAGAGCCAAAATAACTACCCAAATCCCTGCACCTAATGCTGTATATATACTAAATTTTGCTAAATTCATTTTTGCCATACCTGCTGGTAGAGAGATATATTGCCTGATACCAGGAATTAATCTACCTGTAAAAGTAGATATATGCCCATGATTTATAAAAAATTTTTCTAACTTTTCTAAACTACCCTCTTTTAAGAAAAAGTAATTACCATATTTTAAAAGGAAAGTTCTTCCAAAATGTTTTGCTAAATAGTAATTAAATATTGCACCAGTTAGTGAGCCTAAAATTCCAATAACAATAGCAAGAGTTAAGCTCATCTCTCCTTTACTAGCCAAATACCCAGCAGGAACCATTACAACTTCACTAGGAAAAGGGAAAAATGAACTCTCTAAAAACATCATAATAAATATACCTATATAACCTAAACTACCAACTGTTTGCACAATCCAATTTACAATTTCTGCCATTTTTACTCTTTTTTTAACTGTAATTATAATTAAAAAATGTAAAATACGCGATTAAATTAAGGATTTGAAATGTTTAAATTAGATAACCCTATAAATAATTATAAAAATATTGCTCATGCTTTCTTTTTAAGTTTAGCAATAACTGTTGCTGAACCATCTACTGTAATGCCTTTAATGGTGCATCACTTTAGCCAAAGTGCTTTTTTAGTAGGACTTTATGCAGCACTTTTGCGTGGAGGAGCTATTGTAATTCAGTTATACGCCTCTTTTCATGCACAAAGTTATAAAAAAGTAATTCCATATCTTAGAAAAGTATTCTTTTTTAGATTTTTAGCTTGGTTTAGTATTGGATTATCTATATTTTTAATTGGAGATAGCAATAAAGCTTTAACAGTTACTCTTATTGGAGTAGGACTATTTTTCTTTTCATTTACAGCAGGATTTGGGGCAATCTATTTTAAAGAGTTACAAGCAAAGCTATTTAGTAAATCTTATCGTGGTAAAACTATGGCAAATCGTAATATTGCAGGAAGTATTGCATCGATAATTAGTGGTGGAGTTACTGGATATGTTTTAAGTAATTTTAATGCACCTTTAAATTATGCCTATCTATTTATGATAAGTTCAGCAATTATGGCAATTGGATTTATAATTTTTGGCACAATAGATGAACCTAAAAAAGAGAATATATCTAAAAAAGAGAAGAGTTTTAAAGAGTTTATAAAAAATGCCAATAAACTATTAAAAGAAGATAAGAGGTTAAGAGTGCAAACTTTGGCAATATTTTTAAGTTTTGGATATATGTTTGCAATGCCTTTTATAATTTTGAAAGCTAATAGCACTTTTGAGTTAACAGGATGGATGTTAGGAGGTTTTATAACTATTCAAATGATAGGCTCAATTATTGGTAGTAGTTTAATTTGGAGAAGAATTAGTAATTATGAATTTATGTTAACACTAGCTTTTATTTTAGCAATTTTACCATTTATTGTGGCACTATTTGCAAACAGTGTATATTATTATATGGCAATATTTTTACTATTTGGTATAGCAATAGATGGCTTTAATATTGCAGGAATGAACCTAATTATAGAAATTGCTCCCGAAGAGAAACGCCCAATTTATACTGCCTTGCAGACAAACTTAAGCTCAATAGGGCTATTTTTTCCAATACTAGGTGCATCTATTTTACATACTTTTGGCTATAGTGCGTTATATATTATTACAATCTTAATTTTAGTATTAGGATTAGTGGTTAGTTTGAGACTTAAATAGTTAAAAGCTAAAAGCGTAA
>CAYMGA010000139.1:0-3423 GCA_964389865.1 uncultured Nitratifractor sp. | reverse complement strand
TATTTGTTGGATTTATATGTCTATTTATATTAAAATAACTCTTTTTGCCAAACTTATCTTTTCTTATACTGTCGGCTAATTGTCCCAACTCTAAAAGCTCTAGGTCGTATAATTTAAGTGCTTCACTAGTATCTATTCTCTCTTTACTCTTTACTTTTGCTATAATTTCTTCTATCACATATGCTCCTAATTAAACATTTTGTGCTATTATAGCAATAAAAAACTAGGATAAAGTTTGAAAGAGTTAAAAGTTATAATAGAAGAACTATTATACAATCAAGCCAAAGATTTTGAAATATCTAAAGCTATAAAAAAAGAGATAGATAACTATTATAAAACCTTGCCAGAGATATTTGCACAAAGTGGAGGTAAAGATTTTTTAGTAAAACATACCAAAAAGATAGATAGTATAATTAAATTAATCTATCACATTGCTACAAGGCAAATGTTTTTAGAGTATTTTCCCACAAAAAATGCTATTCCTTTAACTATTTTAGCATTAGGAAGTTATGGTAGAGAACAACTTAGTCCAAAATCTGATATAGATATAGCCTTTATATATAAAGAAGTTGCAGGATTTAATACTAAAGAGATTATTGAAAAGATGCTCTACATAATGTGGGATGCAAAACTAAAACTAGGTCATAGAGTTCATGAAGTAAGCGAATTAAGAGATGTAGCAAATAGTGACATTACAATAAAAACTGCTCTCTTAGAGTCAAGATTTTTAGATGGTTCAAAATATCTATTTGTAGATATTCAAAATCAAATAGAGATAATTAGAAAAGAGAAACAAAAAGAGTTTATTGTAGAAAAAATTCAAGAACGACGAGCAATGCGTAAAAAGTTCCCACTTATGATGGAACCAAATTTAAAAGAGGGTGTTGGAGGCTTTAGAGATGCAAATTTAGTTTACTGGATTGGTAAATTGTTATATAATATTCCTCAAATAAAAGAGTTGCCATCTACTATTGTAAACCCTAATGATTATAAAAAATTTAGAATTGCATTAGAGTTTCTATTTCGTGTTAGGTCTGCTTTACATTTAACTCTAAATAAAAAAAGAGATCAACTTCTTTTAGATTATATTCCTGAAGTATCAAAACTTTTAGGTTATAAACAAACACCAAATTCACACTTAATTTTTGCAAAAAGAGTAAATAAAAGTCTTAGAGTTATTTGGCTTTACTCTAGAATTTGGATAGATTCTTTAACTTCCAATATTATCTCAATTTATAAAGAGTATTTAAAGCCCACAGAAAATATAAAAACTGAAAAAGATTTATTAAAATTTTTAATAAAAAATTCAAATAGAGTATTTCATTCTCACCCTACTCTAAATTTAAAAATTCTACATATAAAAAAAGAGAAAAGTTCTAAAGAGTACTACTCTCTTATAAAAGAGATTTTTAAAGCAAAATATACAAGTTCAATTTTAACTGCACTATCAGAAGCTGGAAAATTAGGAACTTATATTAGCCCAATCAAAAAAATAGAAGCCTTGCCTCAATTTGATGGCTACCATAAATACCCTGTTGATACACACTTAATTAAATGTATAGAAGCACTAGAAGATATTAAAGAGCCCAAAATAGAGCAACTTTTTAAATCTCTACCAGAAGATAAAAAATTAATTGTAAAATTAACAACTTTTTTACACGATTGTGGTAAAGGTAGAGTAAGTGACCATCACAAAATTGGTGCAGATTTATTTAGAGTATATGCTAAAAGATTAGATATATCAGATGAAAATATAGATATAGGCTATAGATTAATACTTCACCACAATCAATTAAGCCATATTGCACAAAAAGAGGATATTTATAACCAAAAAAGTATATCTAAATTAGCTGCACTATTCCCATCTAAAATAGAGTTAGATATGATATATATCTTAACTTATGCAGATACAACAGGAGTAGGAAGTGATATATATAATACATTTACAGCAAGACTATTTGAAACACTTTATGAACATGCAGTCAAGTTTTTACAACATCAAGATTTTTTAGATGAAATGGCAAAAAGAGTAAAACGAATAGATACCATTAAGCGCTCTAATCTATTCAAAAAATTACCAAAACCAATACAGAGAAAACTACTTAGCATAGATTCAAACTTACCATTTATAAAATATAAAACAGATAAAATTATAGAAATCACAGAAAAAGCTACAAAAATTACAGATTATGAACTCTTTATAAGAAACGATAAGTTTTTAACTATTGAGATAATAAAAGCAAAGAGGTTAGATTTAGGATACCTTTTAGCAAAACTATCAATGTTAAACCTTGTAAATATAGATATTATAAAACTTTTTGATAATAAAAAATATTTTAAAATTGACTTTAACCAAAAAGTTAGTCCAGAAGATATAGATGATATATTAATTATAGTTAATAATGCTTTCTTAAATCCCAAAAAGCAAAAAATTAATAAACCAATAATAAAAGAAGAAGATATAAATATAGATTGCAATCACTCTAGTGATTATGCAATTATGACAATAAAAGCAAAAGACCAAAAAGGACTTTTAGCTTATGTTATGTCCATTTTTGAAAACTTAAATATAGACATAGTATCATCAAAAACATTTACCCATAAAGGAAAAGTAGAAGATATTTTCTTAATAGAAAAAGATGGCAATTTTTGTAAAAATATTGATACTATTACTAATAAATTAACTTAAGTAGAAACTATCTCTACTAACTCTTCGAGCAACTCTTTTGCTTCATCTTCTTCCATCTCTTTTGCTTCTATCTCTATTAAAATATCACGGCACTCTTTATGCATCTCTTGAAGTTGCTCTAACTCCTCTTTTTCTCCTAAAGAGATTTCTCCCTCCTCTTTAATAGTTTGAAATATAGAATCTATAACACTCTCTAAATCAGGGATAATCTCATTCTCTAACAATCTTTTTAGCTTATCTATACTAGTCATTATATCTCCTCCGTGTTGATAAGCATATTGTAGCATAAAAAAATGTTAAATTTTTGTGAAAAGATAAAACTCCTAAAAAGGAGCTTTATTTCATAGAACAAGCAGATACACCTGGAGGTGTTGTAGGTTGAATTGCAGCGTTATCTGCACCACCCTCTTCTTGAATTTTCTCCATAAATTGCCACACATTACTTGCAGCCTCTTGGAATCTTTTTGCAGTTTCGCTATCTGGTTGGTAGTATGTTACAGGTTTACCCACATCACCACCTTTTCTAATCTCTGGCTCTATTGGAATTCTTGCTACTAGCTCACTTCCAAACTCTTGAGCAACTGGTTTACTTGTTCCCATTCCAAAGATATCACTCTCTGTTGAACAGCTTGGGCAAATAAAGCCACTCATATTCTCTACAATTCCTGCAATTGGGATGTGTAACTTTTTAAACATATCTAAACTTCTTCGGCTATCATCTAAACTTACTTGCT
>CAYMGA010000138.1:0-3462 GCA_964389865.1 uncultured Nitratifractor sp. | reverse complement strand
AGAAAATAGTGCCATGAAAGATTTTCTAGCTCATAATCCAACTTTAGCTCAAACAATAGAAAAACTTGCTTCGGTGCATAGTAGAAAAGTTGAAAATAGTATATTACTAACTAGAACTATAAACTAAATTATATAAATTTAGCAAGTTGAGTTTGAGTTAAAATGAAGGAAAATAGAAAGATTTTGTATTATTCTTTCTAAAGCTTTATTTCTTCATATTTAACAAAACGATTTTGGTTTTATTTTTTTGCAAAATATACAAAGTTATTTCAAGGTGATTTGCTACTCTTGCATATTTAATTCTTTATCCATCCACTCTTGCATCATTCCAAGTTGCATTCCTATCAAATCTATATCTCTTTTTTTAGCTTTTGGAGATGGTAGCCAATTTGCTACAAAATCATCACATCTAGAAGTGTTTACACTTTGTATTAAATACTCTGCATAATCTCTTACACTATCAACTTCTAGTTTTTCACCAGTTTCACTATTTTTAATTTTTATTATGAATCCATCATCATTAGACTCTATTTGAGCATCTATTTGTAATAATTTTCTATCTTTATTAACTTTTGACTCTTGATATGCCATTATTCTACCTTTTTTTATAAAATTATACCAAAATAAAGCCTTTTAAGTAGCTATTAGAAAATAAATACAAACAAATTTCAAAGGAGGATAGAGGTAATATCAATGAAATAAGTTTTATTTCGTTGCTGAAAGCTGAATGCACAAAGCATAAAGCTTTTTCTTAAGTAGTAACCTAAAATTAAAATCAAATATAATATCAAAGGGGTATAGGTGTAGAGGTGAGAAGAAGTATAGACAACAAATTTATAATATGATGTTACTTTCTATACACTTCTTTTCCTCATATCCCTATACTCCTTTTGAGTTTACAAAAGTAATCTTAGGTTAATAAATAATTACTTAGTAGCTATTTATCATTAAATTAACATCTACTGGTCCTATTTTAAATTTTTTGTATATTGATTGTGGTGATTGAGTAACTACTCTTGGTGGAAATTTAACTAAACCTCTTTTTAATTGTATTGTTTGTCTATTTGTTAACTCACTATTTATATCTCTCTCTTTTATATCTAATTGTAAATTTCTAAATTTATTATTATTTGGATTATAGTTATATCCTTTTATTGTTGCACTTACTATTAAATCTTTTTTTCTCCAAGTTATATGTAATTTATTATTGTATAGTTTAGCTTTTGCTATACCTAATGGTCTATCTTTATATCTTCCTTTTTTCCAACCTCTAACAAATAATTCACCATCTATCTCTTTAATAGAGATTCTTGAAATTGCACTAAAACTACTACTACTTCTATAATTTCCTAAATATCGTTTTTTAATATTTATAATAGGTTCTTTTCTTACAAATAGAAAAGATTTTGTATATATAACTTTTTTATTTGTATATATCTTTTTTTCAATTACTCTTATTTTATTTTTAGTTATAGGTTTTATAAGTAAAACTAAATTTTTAGAGCCAAATCCCCATGCTTCATAAAGTTCATTGCCTACAATAGTTGTCTCTTTCTTTTTTAGTGCAACTATTTTATCTCCTCTTTTAATTATTGGACGAATACTTCTATTTTCTATCTTTAGTTTTATTGGATCATTATAGCTTATATCACTTTTATTTATCCAAGTTCCACTATAGTTAAATCCAAATGCATATGTTATAAACATTACTATAGTTAAAATTACTCTTTTCATTATTGCTCCTTTATGTAATTGTATATTGCAATAATAGAATAAAAGAGTGAATTAATGGTGAAATAGTTTTTTAAATAGTAAAAAAATTAATAATCCAATAGCTGAAGTCATAATTATTGCAGCACCAGAGGTTATATCAAATTGATAACTAACAATTAATCCAATTATTGTAAATATAGTTGAGATAATAGAGGCTTTAACCATCATTTGATATAATGAGTTACTTATAAGTTCTGCAATATATGTTGGTATGCTCATTAAAGCTATTACTAAAATTAATCCAACTACTTTTATAGCAACAACAACTGTTAAAGCAGAGAGAATTAAAATTGCTATAAAAAAGGCTTTTGCATTAATACCTCTTATATTTGCATATTCACTATCATATGATACTGCTAATATCTCTCTATAATATATATGCACAAATAGTAATGCTATAATCATTAAAATAGTCATAAATATTAAGTCGTTATAATCAACTGCTAAAATAGAGCCAAATAGATAACTCATTAAATCAACATTATATCCTGGTGTTAAATCGACAAATATAATACCAATCGCCATACCGACTGCCCAAACTAAACCAATAAATAGGTCAATTTTATCTCTTTGTTTAAAGCTTATAAGTGCAATTAATATAGCACTTAATATTGCAAATATTGATGCTCCTAAAAATATGGGTAAGCCAAAGTATATTGCTAACCCAATACCACCGTATGAACTATGTGCAATACCACCAGCTAAAAATGTCATTTTATTTACAGAAATTAAACTACCAACTACTCCTGTTATTATACTAACTAAAATAGCAGCCATAAGTGCATTTTGAATAAAAGTATATTCTAAAATATCAATCATTTTTAGCCCCTAACATTTGCATTAATTCTACTTCACAAATGTGTTGTTTCTCATCTAATGTAAAGTTGCTATTATCTAAATTATGAATATATCCTCTTCTATTAATATAAAGAACTCTATTTGCATATTTAGAGATAACAGTTAAATCGTGAGTTACCACTATAATTGTAATAGTTTCATTTAACTTTTTAAGTAATTTATATATCTCTTTTTGTCCATCTATATCTATACTAGATGTTGGTTCATCTAAAATTAATAATTTTGGATGAGAACATATTGCTCTAGCAATCATTACTCTTTGTCTTTGACCACCAGATAAGTTAGCAATTTTACTATTTAAAAATCCTTGCATCCCAACTTTTTTTAAACTATGTTTAACACACTCTATTTCAAATTTATTATATCTAAATTTAAATAGACGATTTAAATTTTTATGCTTTGCTCCATTACCCATCATTACAACATCTAAAACTGTAATTGGAAATTCTAAATTAATGTTAGTATTTTGAGGTACATAACCAATATCTAATGTTGCATTAATTTTATTTGCAAACTCTATTTTACCTTTTGTTGGTTTTAATATACCAAGAATATTTTTAATAAGTGTAGATTTACCACCACCATTTGGCCCAGTAATTGTAAAAAAGTCTCCACTCTTTACCACAAAGTTTATATTTTCTAAAACATTATCTTTTCGATATTTAAAGTATAAATCTTTTACCTCTAATATTTTCAACTATTTTCCTCTATATCTTTGGTTTTACGAAGTATTATATCATAAAAATTATTTTTTGAAGTAAGCTAAATTTAAAAGGAGTGGTGGCGCGGCGGACGAGGCTCGAACTCGCGACCCCCTGCGTGACAGGCAGG
>CAYMGA010000137.1:0-3504 GCA_964389865.1 uncultured Nitratifractor sp. | reverse complement strand
TCATATAAGAGTAAAAGTTAATTTAATTGGATAATTTAAATGAATAAAATTTATGATATTGCAATAATTGGTGCTGGAATTGCAGGTGTTATGGTGGCTTTTTTTGCTAAACAAAAAGGTCTTAAAGTTATTATATTAGATAAAAGTGCAACAGTTGCAACTGGTGGTAGTGCTGCAGCTGGGGCTTTTATTGCTCCTAAGTTAGGTAAAAGTGTATCTTTAGTTAATTTAACAAATAGAGCTTTTAAATTTGCAAATAGTTTTTATTCAAAATATTTTAGTAATGCTTTTTATCAAAGTGGTGTAGTTAGGTTTGCTAAAGATAAGAGTGATTTAGATAATTTAGAGAATTATATAAAAATTATAGGTTCTGGAGAGATAGTTACTCCTAAAAAGTTAAATCAGATGGGTATTAAAAGTGAAGAGAAAGCACTATTTTTTAAAGATGGTGGTGTTTGTGATGCCCAAAAACTTTGCAAAATTGCATCTGAGGATATAGATTACTTACAATTAGAAGTTAAAAATATAGAAAATAAGATAGATTATATATTGCTAGATAAAATAATTAAAGCAAAAAAGATTATTTTTGCTACGGGTTATGAAGCATTTGAAAATTTTGATTATATGAGTATTAGTGGTCTTTGGGGAAGTAGGGGAGATTACTATTGTGAAGATGATATAAGAGTTTGTATGCATAAGGGAGCATCTGTTAGTAGTAATATAGATGGGATTATTAAAATTGGAGCAACTACTTTAAGAGATAAAAACCCTTGTTTGGTTTGTAATGGTGAACCTCTTAAAAATTTAGAAGAGGTGGCACTAAAAGTTGCAAATATTAAAAATTTTAAAATTAAAGAGATTTTTTGTGGTTATCGTGCAAATTCTAAAGACCATTTTCCAATTGTTGGTAGAGTTATAGATAGTGAATTTATGTTAGAGAAGTATCCTCAAATAAAAAAAGGTTATAAAAAAGCACCTATAAAATATAAAGAGGGTTGGTATGTTTTAAATGGATTAGGTGCTAGAGGTTTTGTATTTGCTCCACTAATGTCTAAAATATTAATTGAACATATTATTAATGGTAAAGATATTTTAGATGAAGTTAATAGTGAAAGAATGTTTTTAAAATGGGCTAGAAAATTAATATAGATTAATTATTCACATTTTTTCACATTGTGAATATGTATGTGATTTTAAATCCATTTTACTAAGTTATTTTTGATTGTTTATGATTGAAAGTGGCTCCGGATGCTGGATTCGAACCAGCGACCAAGTGATTAACAGTCACCTACTCTACCGCTGAGCTAATCCGGATTTGATTATCTCTTTTGAAGTGGTGGAATTATAGTCAAATTTTTTTTTAATGTCAAGGGTTTTTAGGAAAAAATTTAAAATTTTTGTATAATTTAAAAAAATATTGGAGATTTTCATGGAATTTGATAGATTTTATATGGATTTGGCTATAGAAGAAGCATTTAAGTATCAACTTTTAACTTATCCAAATCCTGCTGTTGGAGCAGTAGTATTAAATAAGGGAAAAATAGTTGCGATAGAGGCTCACCAAAAATCAGGAACTTCACATGCTGAAGTATTGGCTCTACTTAGTGCATATACTCAAATTAGTGGTAAAAAGATAGAATTTGATAAATATGATGCAGATAAAGCACATAAGTTTTTATTGACTTTACCAAAAGATTTTTTTAAAAATTGTGATATTTTTGTAACATTAGAGCCTTGTAGTCATATTGGGAAAACTCCATCTTGTGCTAATTTAATTTCTAATTTGGGTTTAAATAGGGTAATTATTGGCACACTTGACCCAATTAATGCTCATAGTGGGGGGATAGATATTTTAAAAAGAAATAATATTAATGTAAAAATATTAAATTATAAGAGTGCAGATGATTTATTAGAGCCATTTAAGATATGGCAAAATAGAGCTTTTGTAATCTTTAAATTGGCTCAGACACTTAATGGTCAAATAGGTGGTGGATATATTAGTTCTAAAGAGTCTTTAATTCATACTCATAAAATTAGAGAAGTTTGCACAAAGTTACTTATTGGTGGCAATACAGTTAGGGTTGATAGACCAACTCTTGATTGTAGATTTATTAATGCAAAAGCACCAAATGTTGCAATATACTCTAAAGAGAAAAAGTTTGATAAGAGTATCCCTTTATTTAGTGTAAAGGATAGAGAAGTGAATATAATCAATAATTTAGACTTTCTAAACAATAGAGGTTTAATATTAGTAGAAGGTGGCGAAGGGATGTTGAAAGCTATAAAAGATAAAATAGATTGGTTTTTAACTTATCAAGCTCCTAAAGTAACTAAGCAAAGTGTTGGTTATTTTGAAAATATTAATTTAGAATTTTTAAATAGTTCAATAGTTGGTAATAATTTAAGAGTATGGAGTAGAGTAACCAAGATTTAAAGCAACTATTATATAATAAGATAATTTTTTTTGGAGATTTAATTTGGATAAAAAGCAAAAACAAGAACAGATAGTAAATATGTTTGATGATATTGCCTCTACTTACGATTTGGCAAATAGAGTTTTAACAATGGGTATAGATATAAAGTGGCGAAGAAAAGCTTGCCAAAAAGCTTATGAGGTACTAAATTTAAAAGAGTTAGAACAAATTACTGATGTTGCTTGTGGTACAGGCGATTTATTGCTATTTTGGAAAGAGTATGCACAAAAGAGTGGTATTAATGTAAAAAAATATGTTGGTGTTGACCCATCTGTTGGTATGTTAAAAGTTGCAAGAGAAAAGATAGATTTTGCAGAGTTTAAAGAGGGTAAAGCACAAGAGTTACCAGTAGCAGATGAAAGTACAGAGCTTATCTCTATAAGTTACGGAATAAGAAATGTAGTAGATAGAGTAGAGGCTTTGCAAGAGTTTTATAGAGCATTAAAACCTGGTGGAATTGTAGTGATATTAGAGTTTACAAAACAAGATAGAAGTGGCTTTATAGATAAAATAGTTGATTTTGGAATGAAAAATATACTGCCAAGAGTAGGTGGATTAATATCTAAAAACTACGCAGCTTATAAGTACTTGCCAGATTCAATAGAGGGCTTTTTAACAACACAAATGTTAGCAGATGAGTTAGAGAGTGTTGGATTTAAAATGAAATATACCAAAAGCTTTACACTAGGAATTTCTACACTTTTAATTGCACAAAAGCCTTTGTAGGGAGTTTGTGATGGTAAGTTTAGATAGGATAAAGAGGATATTGTATGAACTTGAAAATTTAGTTGATAGTTTTAAAGATTTTTTTTATAAAAACAATATAGATGCTATTGAATTAAGAGAACTGTTAAAATATTATCTAAAAAACTTTAAACAATTGAGCAAATGTAAGGATAAAGTTTTACTTGATTTGCTATATGAGAATTTATTAATTATTTATAATAAAGATATGAGTAAATTGAGTGTTATTGCAGCTATCAACTTTCTAAAAAAATACAAAGATACCTTTTTTAAACAAAACCATACA
>CAYMGA010000136.1:0-3510 GCA_964389865.1 uncultured Nitratifractor sp. | reverse complement strand
ATAGAAGCAATTGCTGTTGCCATAGTTATACCTGCACTTGGTCCATCTTTTGGTGTAGCACCTTCTGGAACATGTATATGTAAATCATATCTTTTATATACTTCATCAATAGTTGGTATTAAACCTTTTTCTATTTCAGTTGCTGTTTTTGGTATGCTATTTACATCGATACTAAGTTGCTTATTATCAATTAAAATTTTAACTGCACTTAGAGCAATTTTTGCAGACTCTTTCATTACATCTCCAAGGCTTCCTGTAAGTTGCATTAAACCTTTACCTTTAATTTTTATAGCCTCTATTGTTAATACATCCCCACCTACACTAGTCCAAGCTAAACCATTTACAACTCCAATTTCTGGAGTATCAGTAATAGGAGAGTATTCAAATATCTTCTTACCTGCATAAGAGTCTAAATTTTTTAGAGTAACTTTAATTCCCTCTCTTTCAGGGTTTTCTAAAATCTCTTTTGCTGCTTTTCTGGCAATAGATGCTACTCTTCTTCTTAAATTTCTAACACCTGGTTCTCTTGTATATTCATCTATCAATTTTTTTAGTGCTTTTTTAGCAATTGTTACTTCATCACTTCTTAATGCATGTTTTTTTAACTCTTGTGGTATTAAATATCTTTTTGCAATTTCAAATTTTTCATCTGGAGTATAGCTACTTACAAAAATTATCTCCATTCTATCTCTAAGTGGTGCTGGAACTTGACTAATATCATTTGCTGTTGCTATAAACACTACTTTGCTTAAATCTACTGCAAAGTTTAGATAGTAATCTCTATAGTGCTCATTTTGTTCAGGGTCTAATATCTCTAAAAGTGCTGCTGTTGGGTCTCCTCTATGCGAACGACCTACTTTATCTATCTCATCTAATACAACTACAGGATCCATAGTTTTTGCCTCAATAAGACTACTAACTAATCTACCTGGCATTGCACCAACATATGTTCTCCTATGTCCTCTCAGCTCATTGACATCTTCTAATCCTCCAAGTGCTAATCGAGAGAGAGGACGCCCTAATGCATTTGCAATAGAGTTAGCTAAAGATGTTTTACCAACTCCTGGAGGTCCCACAAAACATAAAATAACACCATCATTAGACTCTTTTATTTTACCACGAAGTTGAGCTAACTCTTTTACAGAGAAAAACTCTACAATTCTCTCTTTTGGTTTTGTTAAAGAGTAATGGTCTTTATCTAACTCATTAGCAACTTTTTTAACACTTAAACTACTTTTAGAGTATTTACCAAATGGAACTTCAAAAACAAACTCAATATAATTTTGGAGTAGAGATGCATCAGCACTATCAGGATGAACTTTAGAGAATCTATCTATCTGTTTAGAAATCTCTTTATAGGCATCTTCACTAATACTACTTTTGATACTCTCTAACTTCTCTTTATAATTGTTTATCTCTTCATCTCTTTGAACATCAGCACCTAACTCTTTTTGTATCTCTTTTAATTGCTCTTTTAAAAAATACTCTTTATTGGTTTTTTCAATATTTGAATGAACACGATTGCTAATATCTTTTTGAATTTTAAGTGCCTCTATTTGAGATGCAACAATATCAATTATACTTAAAATTCTCTCTTCTATATCATCCTTTATATATAGTTCATAAGCTTTCTCTTTATCTAAAGATATCATAGAAGATATAAGGTCTGCAACTCTATGTGGGTCTGCTGACTCTTCTATTGTCTTTATTAAATCAGAAGGTATTGTGCTACTTAATGAAGATAGTATTCTAATTTTTTCTCTAAGTAATCCTAAGAGTGCATCTACTCTTAAAGATTGATAACTTTTATTTTTTACAATATCTATATTTGCACTTAAAAATCCCTCTTTATCACTTTGTTCATCTAAAATTTTAGCTTTAGATAAACCTTGAAATAGAATTTTTACCCTACCATCGTTTAACTCTACTTTACGCATAATTGAGCCTACAACACCAACTGGATATATAGAGTCAAAATCTCTCATCTCTTCATGTTTTGGCTTAGTAGTCGTTACAAAAAGTAGAGAGTTATTCTCCATAGCTTTTTCTATAGCTTTTATATCATTTTCATTATCTATAAATATTGGACTAATCATAAATGGATAGAAAAATAGTTCATCATCTACTAAAATAGGTAATTTTGTTGGAAATTTATCATAATCTTTTAATTGCATATAAATTTTATCCTTATAATTTTTTCGTTAATATAGTAAATATTTACTTTTATGTCAAGTAAATAGCAAATAATTTTAATTATTATCTATTATATCATTATTAATATTATCTTTTTTCTCTTCAACATAGCCTAACTCTAAAGCTCGATTTTCATATATAGTTGAAGCTTCATCTTTTTTAATTTTTTTATAGTAATTAGCAATCTCTTTATTTCTTTTTGCTAATAATTTTTCTACTTTAGATAACATATCTTGGGCTTTAATTTTATCATTATCATTTGTAATTAAATCAATATTCTCTTGTAAAGCCTTATAAGCTTTTTGTAAATAAGATAGGTCTCTATTATTATGCATTGCTGCTAAATATTGATTTTTAACTAAAAGTAGTTTTAAATCATCATCACTTGAGTCATAACTTAATGCCTCTTGAATATAAAAGTTGGCTAAAATATGTTCACCTTTTTTCATATGAGCTAATGCTAACTCTTTAGCTTTTATTTTTAGAGTTTGAGAGTCAATATTTTGCTCTTTTAATTTTATATAATTATCATCTTCTATATCTAAATTATAACTACTATTACTATCTTTTGAAAAAGAACTATTATTATCCATATTTATATTAGAATTATTAGCACACCCAATAAGAACTAATAGAGTTAAAAAAATTGTACTATATCTATACAATATATAACCTTTTAAATTTTTAAGATATTATAGCATAGCTAAATAAAAAACTAATTTTTACTCGAAATTAAGTAAACTTTCATAAAAACAGTATATTTTTATTAAAAATATACAATATTTTGGTAGTAAATAGTATATTTTCGTTATAATTTAAATAAATTTTACAAAAAATGTATGGAGCTTATATTATGTACTATTTATTAAAGATACTGTTATATACTTTTTTATTTATAATATTTTCACAAGAGTTATTTGCAGAAGGTGGTAGTAACAATCCAGAAGTTACAATTACTCCATCAAGTAAAACTATTAAAGAGGGCAATAGTGGCACTAAAAGTATAAACTTTACTATATCTATCAATAAATGTCCAGATACTCAAAATATTAAAATAAAATATACAACAGCAAATGGTAGTGCAAGTAGTGGTTCTGATTATGTACATAAAGAAGGAGAGATAACATTTAATACTCCTGGTTGGTTTGGTTTTGGAAGTTGTACTAAATCTTATGATGTTTCTGTAAAAATCAAAGGAGATAAAAAAGTAGAAGATGATGAAAATTTTTATATAAGACTTAGTGATAATGGAACAAATAGTTATCAAGACTATCATTTTGGACATCAGCAAGCAACTATAACAATTCAAAATGATGA